>CALXRO010000087.1 GCA_944390875.1 uncultured Rickettsiales bacterium | reverse complement strand
TTTGGTGAGATTTTTATAGCTTCTTTTAAAAAATTACATTTTAAAGGTGATTTTTCAATTAATACCATATTTTTTATACCCAATATAGACAAAACAATACCTGGCAAGCCAGCACCTGTGCCTATATCGGCGCAAATAACCAATTCAAGCTCATTTTTATTCAAAAAATTTATAAGCTGTGCAGAATCTAATATGTGTCTGTTCCATATATCGTTTTCTGTAGATTTTCCTATCAAATTTATCTTATTATTCCAGCCCAGAAGTAGATTAATATATTTATTTAATATAACTTCTTGTTCTTTGTTTATCAAATCTTTATACATCAAGATTGACTACCTTTAGCGCATTTTCTTGTATAAAATCTCGCCTAGGTTCGACAACATTACCCATTAAGGTTGCAAATGTTTCATCGGCTATAGCTGCATCTTCTATTGTAACTTTTAACAATGTTCTATTTTCTGGATTTAAAGTTGTTTCCCATAACTGCTCGGCATTCATTTCTCCAAGACCTTTAAAACGTTGAATTGATATACCTTTTTGTCCTATTTGTTCAATAAGATTCATAAGTTCAATAGGTGTATTTATTTCAAAATTTTCATCTTTTTTAATAAAATATAATTTTCTATTGAAAATTGAATAAATATTTTCTTGATATTTGTTGATTTCAAGAGATTCAGGCTTATTAATTAATTTTTCATTAATTATAAATTCATTTCTAATTCCTTTATGGCTTTTTATGATTTTTAATTCTGCTTGGTTATTAATTTCATATAGCCATTGTATATCAGGATCATCTTTTAAAGAATTAAGTCTTGATACGATTTTTTCAGCTTTTTCTTCTATTGCAGATTCATTAAAAATATTTATATTAAAAGCATTCGAGTATGCTAATGCTTCAAGAACATTTATATTTAGAAATCTTGATAGATTTTTTAATAAATTAACAAAGTAATTTGTTTTTATTATATACTCATCTAAAAATTTACCAAATAATTCTTCGGAATCATTTTTTAAAATAGCATCACTTATTGCATTATTTATTATGTATTCAGAAAATGAAGTTTCGTTTTTTATATATAGTTCACTATTGCCTTTTTTAACTCTATACAATGGTGGTTGTGCTATATACAAGTAACCATCTTCAATTATTTTTGGCATATGTCTATAAAAGAAAGTCATAAATAATGTTCTTATATGTGAACCATCGACATCAGCATCTGCCATTAGTATTATTTTATGATACCTTAACTTATTTATGTCAAAATCTTCTTTACCTATTCCTGTACCCAATGCTGTAATTAACATTCCCATTTTTTCAGATGTAATAACTTTATCAAATCTGGATTTTTCAGTATTTAATATTTTACCAAATACTGGAAGAATTGCTTGATATTTTCTATTTCTTCCAGCTTTAGCAGAACCTCCTGCTGAATCACCCTCAACTATATACAATTCGCTTTTTGCTGGATCCTTTTCTTGACAATCAGCTAATTTACCAGGAAGATTAGCAATATCAAGTGCACCCTTTCTTCTAGTTAATTCTCGCGCTTTTCTTGCAGCGATTCTAGCTCTTGCACCTTCGAAAGCTTTTTCAACTATTACTTTTGCATCTATAGGATTTTCTTCAAAATATTTTGATAATTGATTTACTGTACCATTTTCAACTACTGGTCTTACTTCAGACGAAACAAGTTTGTCTTTAGTTTGAGATGAGAATTTTGGATCTGGTACCTTTACAGATAACACAGCAGTTAAACCTTCTCTTATATCATCTCCCGTTAATTCTATTTTCTGTTTTTTAAAAAAATCTTGTGTTTCTATATAATTATTTACAACCCTTGTTAAAGCATTTTTTAAGCCTGCTAAATGTGTTCCTCCATCTCTTTGTCTAATATTGTTTGTAAAGCAAATTATGTTTTCGTGATATCCATCATTCCAACATAAAGATAGTTCAAAACTTATACCTTTTGAATCATCTGAAGAAACTATATATAAAGGCTGATGTAAATGTTCTTTGCCTTTATCCATGTAGTTTATAAATTCTATAAGTCCACCTTCATAATGGAAAATTCCATTTTTTTCTGGTTCATCTCTTAAATCTCTTAATTCTATATATACACCAGAATTTAAAAAAGCCTTTTCTCTTATCGTTCTTTCAAGTACTGAGTAGTCAAAATTAATACTTTTAAAAATATCTATAGATGGATAAAAAGTAACTTCTGTGCCTGTTTTTGTTGTTTCGCAATCGCCTATTATAGCCAAAGGATTAACAGCTACTCCATCTCTAAATTCTACAAAATATTCATGTCCATTTCTCCATATTTTTAATTTTAGCCATGTAGAAAGAGCATTAACAACTGAGACACCAACTCCATGGAGTCCACCGGAAACTTTATAAGAATTTTGATCAAATTTACCACCAGCATGAAGGTCAGTCATAACAACTTCTGCAGCAGATCTGCCTTCTTCTGGATGTATATCTGTTGGTATTCCTCTACCATTATCAAGTACAGTAATTGAATTATCTTTGTTTATAGTAACTATTATTTTATTACAGTGCCCAGCTAATGCTTCATCTATTGAATTGTCTAAAACTTCATAGACCATGTGATGTAAACCAGTTCCATCATCAGTATCACCTATGTACATACCTGGTCTTTTTCTAACTGCGTCTAATCCTCTTAGTATTTTTATTGATGACGCATCATAATTTTTATTACTATCGTTAAAATCCTCTCCCATTATTGAAAAATATCTGTTGATTACAAACATTGTAACAAATATTTTATTAATTGTAAATGGGGATAAGACCTATTATAGAATAAATGTATTTGATTTACAATTATAGCTTTATGGCGCACCCGAGGAGGTTTGAACTCCTAACCGCCAGATTCGCAATCCGGTACTCTATCCAATTGAGCTACGGGTGCATTTATATAGTATAATACTTATAATATACTGCTACATTAAAAATTTTCAATTAATTTTTTTTATTAATGTCACTTGACATTAAAAACTGATAGCTTAATAATTAGTAAAAAAATCATTCTTTAATAAATTAATCCTTTTATTAAAAACAATATTATTATGTTAGAATCCAATAATGAAAACGAAAATATTATCGTCAATGATGACAATAATGCTGAGAATAAGAAAAAAACAAGAACTCCAAGAAAAAAAATAACAATAAGTAAAAAAACAGAAAATTCTAAGGAGTTTCCAATAATTGAAAAAGAGAACTTTGAAATAATTTCAAAAGATGACGATAAAGAATATATTCCTACAGTAGTTGAAACAAGAGATATGCCTTTATTAGAGACAAAAGAAGATAAAATTAATTTTATATTAAGCGATATTGATGAGCGACCAAAAGAAGAAAAACCAACAAAAAAAGATTTAAATGAAATATTAGAGGAAATAGTTAGAGAAGAACAACTAAGACAAAGTACTCCAAAAGAAACAATAGAATTAAATTTCTTAAAAAACAAAACTCCTAGAGAACTTATTGCTTATGCTAATGGCAGAATAGAAGATATAAATGATATGCATAAACAAGATATGATTTATGCAATACTTAAAGAATTTTCTGATAGAAATCCAGAAAATATGATAATTGGTGAAGGTGTACTAGAAATATTGCCTGACACTTTTGGTTTTTTAAGATCAACAAATTCAAATTATGTTGCTGGTCCTGATGATATATATGTTTCGCCAACACAAATAAAAAAATTTGGACTAAGGAATGGTGATGTTATCAAAGGAAAGATTAGAGCACCAAAAAAAGGCGAAAAATATTTTGCTTTATTAAAACTTGACTCAATTAATGATCTTAGTGTGGAAGAGGCAAAACATAGAATAAGATTCGATGATTTAACTCCTTTATATCCAGATAAAAAACTAAATCTTGAAGATACAGAAGCATTTATAAATAAAAAAGATGATAGTTCTAGAATACTTGATATAATTTCACCTATAGGTAAAGGCCAAAGAGCTTTAATAGTTGCTCCGCCAAAAACTGGTAAAACAACTCTTATGCAAAATATAGCTCATGCTATAACTAAAGCACATCCTGAAATAACTTTAATGGTATTATTAATAGATGAAAGACCTGAAGAAGTAACTGATATGGCTAGATCTGTACAAGGTGAAGTAGTAAGTTCTACTTTTGATGAACCCGCTTATAGACATGTTCAACTTGCTGAAATAGTTATAGAAAAAGCAAAAAGAATGGTTGAAAGTGGAAGAGATGTTGTAATATTACTTGATTCAATAACAAGACTAGCAAGAGCATATAATAATGTTGTACCATCTTCAGGAAAAGTTTTAACCGGTGGCGTTGATGCAAATGCTTTACAAAAACCAAAAAGGTTTTTTGGAGCCGCTAGAAATATAGAAAATGGTGGTTCATTAACTATAATAGCTACTGCTTTAGTTGAAACTGGGTCAAAAATGGATGAGGTTATTTTTGAAGAATTTAAAGGAACTGGAAACAGTGAAATTGTACTTGATAGAAAAATATCAGACAAAAGAATATTTCCTGCAATAGACCTAATTAAATCAGGTACAAGAAAAGAAGAATTATTGCTTGATAAATCTATATTATCAAAGACTTGGATGTTAAGGAAAATTTTATCAACTATGGATACAGTAAGTGCTATGGAATTTATGAAAGACAAGGTAGATGTTACAAAAACCAATGCAGAATTTTTTGATACTATGAATAAAGTAGGATAATAATAAAATATTAATATTTTTTGCAATAAATACTTATTTATTATGGAAATAAAAAATTTAAACTTAAAAAAATATAAAGATGATTTGTTATTTATACCACTGGGCGGCTCCAATGAAATAGGTTTAAATTGTAATTTATATCACTATGCTGGTAAATGGATAATGGTTGATTGTGGTATAGGTTTTACAAAAATGATACCAGGAATAGATTTATTAGTTCCAGATCTATCAATAATTAAAAAAATAAGAAATGATATACTTGGGCTATTTATAACTCATATACATGAAGATCATATAGGGGCAGTACAGTATATATGGCCAGAATTAGCAATTCCCATATATACCTCAAGATTCACTAAAATTTTTCTACAAGAAAAATTAAAAGAGTATGATTATTACAATAATTTAGAAATAATTGAAGTAAATGAAGGTGATAAGGTTAAATTAGATCCATTTGATATTGAATTTGTTGGCTTAACACATTCTACACCTGAAATGAATGCCTTAATAATAAAAACAGAAAAAGGTAACATTTTACATAGTGGAGATTGGAAATTTGATGAAAATCCAGTTGTTGGACAAAGATCTGATATAAAGCGTTTAAAACAAATGGGTATTAATAAGGAAATATTAGCAACTGTATGTGAATCCACAAATATATTTAATAATGTTGAGCAAAAATCTGAAAGTGAATTATTTAATAGTTTTTATAATATAACAAAAAAAAGAAGTGGATTATTGGTATTTACTACTTTTGCTTCAAATATAGGAAGGGTAAAAATAATAATGGACTTGGCTAAGAAACTTAAAAGAAAAGTTGTTTTAATTGGCTCGTCTTTATACAGATTAGTTAAAGTAGCAAAAAATGTTGGTTATTTACAAGATAAATATGAATTTCTTCCAGAAGATGAGATTAAAAATTATAAGAAAAGAAATTTGTTGTTTATTGCAACTGGTTGTCAAGGAAATATAAATGCAGGTATAGATAAATTAGCTAGTGGTAACTATAAACATATAAATTTAGGAGAAGACGACTGTGTTATATTTTCTTCTAAGGTTATACCTGGAAACGAAAAAGATTTAATACTTATATATAATAAACTTGCCGAAAAGGATGTTGAAGTTATAACAGAAAAAAATGATTTTGTACATGTGTCGGGACATTATTGTTTAGATGATTTAAAGAAATTTTATAGTTATGTAAAACCTAAAATTGCCATAGCTGTACATGGAGAACCAACTCATATTCTTGAACATCAAAAAGTAGCAAGATTATGTGGTATAAAAAATATAGCAAAATCAAAGAATGGTACTATATTAAGAATTAATGAAGATAAAGTTGAGAAAATTGGACAAATAAGTATACAAACAATGGTTGTTGATGGAATAAGATTATTATCAACAAAAAGTGAAATAATAAAAACTAGAACAAAACTTGAGGAAGT
>CALXRO010000086.1 GCA_944390875.1 uncultured Rickettsiales bacterium | reverse complement strand
TTTCTAATACTTTTATATTGTCTTTTAAGAAATTGGAATTTTTAATCTATTGACAATTTCTCAAATATATCTATATTAAAACTTAATAAAATAAAATTAAATTTTAGGAAGGCAAATGAAAAAAACAAAAATAGTTGCAACAATTAGTCCGAAATCCGGAAGCAAAGAAATGATAAAAAAATTATCAAAAGCTGGAGTTAATGTATTTAGATTAAATTTTTCTCATGGGATATATGAAGAACATGGCAAACAAATTGATATAATAAGAGAAGCAGACGTAGATTGTGCCATAATGCTTGACACAAAAGGTCCAGAGATAAGAACTGGAGAAGTAAGAGATAAGGTGTTTTTAAAAGTTGGTGACAAATTCACAATGACAATAAATGGTGGTGTTTATGAAGATACTGGAAAAATAAGTGTTAATTACAAAGATTTTATAAAAGATGTTAATGTTGGAGATGTAATAGTTTTTGACAGTGGTGTTATGCATGCAAAAGCAATAAAAAAAACATCAACGGATATAGATTTTATTGTTACAGAAGGCCAAACTAATATAACAACTAAAAGACATATAAATTTGTTTGGCAAACCTGTATCTCTTCCAACTATAACAGAACAAGACTGGAAAGATATAGAATTTGGTATAAGCAAAGATGTAGATATGATAGCTTTATCTTTTGTTAAGAGCGGAAAAGATGCAAAAAGTGTAAAAGACTATTGTACTTCAAAAGGTCATAGTAATATACAGATTATATCAAAAATAGAGAATTTTGAATCTACTCAAAATCTTGAAGATATAATAATTGAAAGTGATGGTATTATGGTTGCAAGAGGTGATTTAGCATGTGAAATTCCATTTTCAAAGGTACCAGCAGTCCAAAAAAAGATAATTGCTTTATGTTCATATTATAAGAAGCCTGTAATAATAGCTACACAAATGCTACTATCAATGGTAGAAAATATTCAACCTACAAGAGCTGAAGTTTCAGATGTAGCTAATGCTGTTTTTGAACATGTTGATGCAATAATGACCTCAGATGAAACAACAAAAGGTAATGATCCAGTCAATGTTATAAATGTTATGTCAAAAATTGCAATTGATACTGAAAAAGAAATATATTGCAATGATACTGACGATAATCATGATAATGAATTTGATTCTATTGTTTGTTACCCAAGTAGAAATGAGTTAATTCCTGCATTTTCTGAATATATTGATGATGCCGATGCTATAGTAGTTATAAGTGATAATCCAACTTATGTTAATAGTGTTGCAAGCATGAGAACAAACTTACCTATAATATCATTTTCAAGCGATAAAACACTTGTTAATAATCAAAATCTTGTTTGGAATACTGAATCTAAGTTTATTAAAATTAGTGATGATTGGGTTAAGAACTTGGAATTAGTATCAGAAAAACTAGAAAAAGATTATAAAAAGTTTAAAAATTTAGTAATTATTTTTGAAATAGATGGTAATTTGACCATTCAAGTTAGAAATATAAAGAAAAACGGAAAGAATTAGGATTTTATGACATTGTTATCAAGTTTAGATATAATCTTAATAATTATATTGGTTTTGTTATCGTTTTGGGGTCTTATTAGAGGCTTTTTAAAGGAACTATCTTCAATTGTTAATTGGGTAGGTTCGTTTTATTTTACAGCAATAACAAAACCTTTTGTTTTACCAAAAATAGAAAAAAGAATTACAATTCCTCTTTTACCAGATATAATTACAAATGTTATATTATTTATAGTATTTATGATTTTATTATCTATAATTATGAATCATATAACAGATTATATAAAACTTAAAAAAGTATTACCATTTTCAACTGATAGATTATTAGGTTTTATATTTGGATTTTTTAAATCTATTTTAGTTTGTGGTTTTATTTTGACTTGTATGGATATGATTAATAAAAATTCTACAAAAAAACTTGAATCACTAGAAAATTCGTTGGTTTATGATTATTTTAGTAAATCAAAAAATAAAATCCTAAACAGTGTTCTAGAATCTCTTTTAGGTGATTTTTTAACTGAAATACAGAAAAACAAAAATGAAAAAAAAGATAATAATAACAATAAAAAAAATAAAATTAAAGAAGACATAAAGGATATGGATAAATTAATAGATATAATAGTTGACTAATAAATTTTTTATTTAATATTTATGTTATATATTATTTCACTATAAGAAATGCAAGATAATATTACTCATAAAACATTATACAATATAGAAGCAGAGCAGATAATATTAGGTAAAATAATATCTAATAATGACTATTATTCCAAAATTAATGATTATCTAAAGGAAGAGTATTTTTATGAGTTGGCTCACAAAATAATTTATAATCATATAGCTGAAACAATACAAAAAACATCAATAATAGCCGATAGTGTAACTTTAAAAAATTTTTTTGAAAATAATGAAATATTAAAAGCTATAGGCGGCGAAAATTATTTATCTATAATACTTAGTAAAAGTAGTGGAATATTTGACGTTGTTAGTTACGCAAAGATTGTTCAAGATTTGGCGTTAAAAAGAAATTTAGTAATTGTTAATGAGGAGACTGTATCAGATATATATAATAGTAATAAAAATATAACAGCGCTTGAAGAAATTGAAATTCTTGAAGGAAAAATATTTGAAATAAGTAATAAAATTGAAAGCAATAAAGGTTTTCTGAAAATTTCAAGTATTATGGAGGAAACTGTAAATAATATAAATGTTGCAAAAAAAAGAGAAAATCACATAAGTGGCATTCCTTGTGGTTTTATAGATTTAGATAGAATGCTTGGTGGCTTACAAAAATCGGATTTGATAATAATTGCCGGAAGACCTTCAATGGGAAAAACTACTTTAGCTATAAATATAGCCTATAATGCTGCAACTGAATTTTTAAGAGAATATAATGAAACAGGAATTAAAAAAGCTGTTGGTTTCTTTTCACTTGAAATGCCAAACACACAAATAAGTGCAAAAATACTTTCAATGGAAACAAAATTTGGAACCGATAGATTTAGAAAAGGTGAAATTAATGATGAAGAATTTATAAAAATAGCTGAAAAATCAAATGAAATTTCAAAAACACCAATGTTTATAGATGATACAGCTGCGCTTAGTATATCTTCAATTAAAACAAGAACAAGAAGATTAATTGCTAAAGAAAATGTGTCTATGATAGTTGTAGATTATCTACAATTAATAAAAGGCGTTAACGATAGTTCAAAATTAAATAGAGTATTGGAAATATCAGAAATTACACAAGGTTTAAAAGCAATTGCAAAAGAGTTTAATATACCAATAATAGCACTTTCTCAACTTTCAAGATCAGTTGAACAACGAGAAGATAAAAGGCCACAATTGTCAGATTTAAGAGAATCTGGTTCTATAGAACAAGATGCCGATGTTGTTATGTTTGTTTATAGAGAATCATATTATGAAGAGAGAAAGAGACCAAATGTTGAAGATATAGAAAAAATGAAAATTTGGCAAAATAATATGGATAGAACTAGAAACAAAGCTGAGATTATAATAGCTAAACATAGAAATGGTCCTATAGGGAATGTGGAAATGTACTTTAATCCAGATATTTCAAAATTTGATGATTATATCGGGTATAATAATGTTTAGATATGTTATATATGTAAACTTTCTGTCACTTGTTCTTTATTTTGTTGTGTATTTTTTTCAAATTCTTGCCTTCTTTGTTGCCTGATCTTGTTTTCTGATTGTGTATTAGAATTAGATGCCTCATTAAATATACTATAATTATTTATTTCTTTTGTTTCTTCTTCTCTATTTTCTACATTAAATAATTTTTTAAAAAAATTTTTAATTCTTTGGGTCAATGAAGGCTTTTTATTAAATTTATTTTCTTCAGGTACATAATCTTTTATATCTTCTTCAGTAACAATATAAAAGTCATTATCTACATTATCTTTCAGATTTTCTTTATTATTTGTTGTATATAAATCATTATCAATTTCTATTTTATACAAATTATTTAAATCAACCATTATTGAATTAATTTCTGCAATTTTTTCATTTTCTTTATATATTTCAGGTATTTTTTCAGCGAATTTCCTGTAATTATTAATTAAATTTGATTCATTTTCTTCATTAAATTCGCTAGTGAAATAATACATACCAACATCTTCATAATGATTTTTAATGTAAGAAAATATGTTTATTATATCATTAATATCTATTTTTTCTTCTTCCTTATTTTCATTAATTATTGATATAATGTTATTATCATCTATTTCTTTTATTTCTAAATTATCATTTGATAAAAGATCTAATAAAAATGATACATTTTTTAAAAGTTTTTCCCCATAATCAGCTAGGTCCATATCTTCTTTTGCATCATTTTCTCCAATTTCAAAAAATTTCGTTTGATATATTTATTTATATCGTTATTACAGCTATCTACTGCTACTTTTACTCTAAATAAATTATCAAGGTCAATTATTTCTTCCTCGTTTTGAATGTCAGACATAATAGTGCCTTATTTAATTTAACATTATAATAAAATTCTTTTTAATCCGATTAAAATAGTAAGAACTGTAAACATTCTAACTATCTTATAAGAATCAATTTTTTCTCCAGGTTTTATAAGTAATATCTTTTTTAAAAAATCTTTTCTATTTTCTTTTTTCTCCTCTTCTTTTGCCTTTTTTAAATCTTCTGGACTTAAAGATGAATAATATTGTTCTTTTTCATACTCTTTAACTAATTGTGTATTGTATTCCGGATGCTTCTTTAAAGCTTTTTGTATAAAAAATATATCTAGAAAACCAAGTAAAATAATAAATAAATCTAGAAGATTTTTATAAAAATGACTTAAATTAAAGTTAAAAATTATTATAAAATATAATATGCAAGGGATTACATTCCAATATATTAATAGTTTATTCAGATTTTCTTCACCGTCTCTACAACGTTTATATGAGTCATTAATTACTTTAAATATAGTATATAAACACTTTTTAATAAAGTTCCATATTTTTTCTAAAAAAACAGATAAATTATTTACTAAACCTTCTTTCATTTTTTTGTAAAAAACTAAACAGTCACTATAATAATTACATAATTATATAAAATCAAGCCTATTATATTGAATAATAATCAATTTGTCTGAAATAATAGAGCAAAATTAGAGGTATAATCAGTAATATGTATAATCTGACAGCAATAAAAAATAGTATAAAAAATAAAGAAATAACTATAATATCTATATTGCCGAAAATAATATATTCATTAAAATATGGAACTAAATCCAAAATGAGTTCTTTATTATTTAATCTCAAAAGTTTAATTGAAATGAATAAAGCAATGTAAGTAACTACTGAAAATATTAATAATTCAATCACAAGTTTTATTTTGTATTTTTGTATAAGTGTTTTTTTATCTGTATCTGTAAAATTAACTTCTATAAAATTTCCATATGGTACAAGCATTTTATTTTCTATTTTACCAAAAAATGTTATATAATCTGGTGAAAAAATTTCATATGTTATTTTCACATCGCCAATTTCTGGATTTTTATAATCATCCCCATTAAAAAGTATTGTTTTATCTATTATCTTAAATTTATCTACATCTTTTTCTGCAATTTTTTTTTCTTTAGCAGCTATATATGAATCCAAATCTTTATACGTTTCCTGCTCTTCATATTTTATATTATATGATTTTTTCATTGGTGCGCCACGAAAAACAACATCCCTATTCTTAAACTCAAGTTTTTGTAGTTTTATTTTATCTTCAAAATAAATACTATCAAGCTCATAGCCATCTTTCTTTGTTATTATATTTTCTGGAAACATTATTCCACTTTTATAAACTAGAGCATTTTTTTTATAATTATTTTTTGTTTTATCATGAAATTTATTTGAATCTATGAATTTATCAGACCAATCTTTATTGTATAAATAAACATACGCTCCAGTTTTTTTCATAACTTTTTTAGTTTCAATCCATTGATATATTTTTACATTTTTTCTAAGTGCTAAAACATTTTTTATTTCAATATCTATAAATTCATCTTTAAAATTAACTTTGTTTTTAATTTTATCTTTTAAAAAAGAAACTTGATCAGGATTTTTTAATAAGTCGTTTATTGTATATACTTCTTTAGACATTTTAATAGCTATTATAATCGAAAAAATTACAAGAAATATTGAAAAGAAAAATATTAAAAATTTTTTTACCATATGTAAATTTTATATCTAATAAGTAAATTATTAAAAACTCTTAAAAATACAATATTTTAATTATACTTCCACAATCAAGATTTTTTAATATTATTTTTTATATAAAAACACATAAATAATGAATATTATCCAAAAAATACAGAAATTAATCTATACATCTTTATCAAATAATGAACAAAATATTAAGGTTTATTCTTGTCCAGATAGAGATACTGATTTTCCCTATATAATATATGAATTTGAAAAAATAAAAAAAGAAGAGAATTTTACTGGTTCAGAGTATGAAATAAATTTGACAGTAAAAATATTTTATAAAAGTGAAACAAATATAGAGTTAATTCATATTTCTGATGAATTAACAAAGAATATAATGTATTTACAAGGAATAAGATTAGAAAATTCAGTAATTATAAGTATAAATAACGAAAATACATCAATTGAATTATATAATGGTCTAAATTCTGTTTGGCGTTGTAGTATTAAATTTAAATTTATTGTTAATGAAACAGAATAAAAATAAAATGTCATTTATCAAATATGAGAAATGCAAAATGATAAAAAAGAAAACAAGAGCGAAGAAATATATAAACTGAGAAAACTTATAAATGTTGTACTAGATATATTAGATTTTAATATAAAAAATAAAATTAATTCAGAAAATCAATATATTTTAGAATCAATAATAGGGAAAAAAACTGATATTATTTCAGCTATATGTAAATTGGGAAATTTAATTTTAAAGATAAATATTGATGATGACAAAAGTAATAATGATTCATGTGATATTGAAGAAATAGATTTAGAGATTTTAAGAGATTATTATGAAAATACAAAAAATTAGAGATAAATATCTTATCAAATTTTAAATACTCTAAATTATAGACGGTCCTTTATTAAATTTGCATTTTTTATCAATCACTGTAGTTTGTTGATTTTGTAGAGCTAATTTTTGCATATTATCTTGTTTTAAATTTTTAAGTAAGTTTGGCAATGATTTTGATTTTATAATACTACTTTCTTCAGCGGCTGCACTATCAGTAAATGTGTTTGTTGGTCTTATATTTATATCATTTCTACGATTTTGACGCGTGTTTTGTTGAATAATCATACTACCAGTCTGTTTCATATGATTTCCAACCAATGTTGATGGCTGACTTGATGGCAATATTCTTAAATTTTGATTAATTATACGATCACGCCAAATCGTTATTTGTGAATCAATGTGTTCAGCAACAGTTTTTCCCATATTAGTTCCTTTATGAATTATTCTATTGCCGAATAATGTTTTAATATCTTCTAGTCTTTGTAATAATTCTTGACCTGAAAATTTAGCTCTAACATCATCCATTGTTTTACACTGTTCAAATACTGTTTTAAAGTTTGAAACTGCTATTAAAGTACAAATAGGAGCTTGACCTTGGAGATTTTGT
>CALXRO010000085.1 GCA_944390875.1 uncultured Rickettsiales bacterium | reverse complement strand
CAAGAAAACCTTTAACAATACCTGTTAGTGATAATCTTATAGGACGTGTAATTAATGGTTTATGTGAACCATTAGATGGTAAAAGTCAGATTATTCCTGAGAAAAGGCTTCCTATAGAAAGGCCTGCGGTAAAAATAATAGACAGAAAATCAGTTAATCGTCCTTTACAAACTGGGATAAAAGCAATAGACTCTTTAATACCTATTGGTCGCGGTCAAAGAGAACTTATACTTGGAGATAGACAAACAGGAAAAACAAGTTTGGCTATTGATACTATAATAAATCAAAAAAATCAGGATGTAATTTGTATATATTGTAGTGTTGGACAAAAAGATAGTTCTGTAGCGAATATAATAAATACATTAGAAAAAAATGATGCTATGAAATATACTATAGTTATGCAAGTTGGTAGTAGCGAAATAGCAGGACATCAATATATAGCTCCATATTCAGCAACAAGCATAGCAGAATATTTTATGGAACAAGGAAAACATGTGTTAGTTATATATGATGATTTAACAAAACATGCCAGAGCATATAGAGAAATATCTTTATTACTTGAAAAAAATCCAGGAAGAGAAGCATATCCGGCTGATGTATTTTATGTGCATTCAAGATTATTAGAAAGATCAGTAAATGTTAGTGATGAGTTAGGTGGCGGTTCTATAACATCAATACCAATAATAGAAACAGAGGAAGAAAATATATCAGCATATATACCCACAAATGTAATATCAATAACAGATGGTCAAATATATTTAAGCCCCATATTATTCCAAAAAGGTTTTTTACCAGCTATAGATATTAGTGCTTCGGTTTCAAGAGTTGGTAGTGCAGCTCAGTTGCCAGCATATAAGCAAGCTGTTGGAATACTTGGCATTGAATATTCGCAATTTGGAGATCTTGAATCTTTTACTAAATTATCAACAACCCTGGATGAGAACAGTGAAAAAACTATAAACAGAGGATTAAGAATAAGGGAATTTTTAAAACAAAATATTAATGAACCGTTGAATGCTGCACAACAAATTGCAATACTTTTATGTCTTAATAATGGAATATTTGATAAAATATCAATAGAAAAATTTAAAGAAATTGAGAGTATTATTTTGAAAATACTAGATGATAATTTTATAGATATTATAAATATAGTAGGAAAGGGAGAAAAAATTCCACAAAATGATATAGATTTATTTTTATCAAAAGTAAAAAATAGTATAAGTTAGTATTATGGGTAATTTAAATAATATAAAACAAGAAATTTCTTCGGTAAATGATTTGCAAAAAACAGTATCAACCATGAAAATACTTGCTGCAGCTAATATAAAAAAATTTGAAAAAATAGTGCTTAACATTAAGAAATATCAATCTAATATAAATCTTGGTATGCAAGCAATATTAAAGCAAAATCCTAAAATATTAAATTATATAAAATATACGGAAAACTTTTATAACAATGAAAATAATAGCTATAATATATTTATAGTTATTGGTTCTAATAATGGATTATGTGGAAAATTTAATGATAGAATAGCTAATTTTTTTAGTGATAAAATTAATAAAAGTCATAACAATTATATAATAACTATAGGTGATCGAATAAATATGTTGATAAAAAGTAAAAAAATACAAATTGATCAACATTTTCAAACTCCAAATTCTCCAAAACAAATTAATGAACTATTATATAATATACTTGAAAATATAAATAAAAAAATCTCTGAAAAAGATCTTAAAAAAGTTGTGATTTTTTACACTGAATATGATAATAATAATAAAAATAATTCTAGTATAAGTTTTAAAAAGATTTTACCATTTGATTCCATATATTTTGAAAAACTTAAAAGTAAACCTTGGCCAACAAACAATATACCTTATTGGAGAATTAATATAAGAACAATAATGGCTGATTTTATACAACAATATATATTTATAAGTATATATTTACCTATAGTAAGTTCAATGGCTGCTGAACAATTTAGTAGACTAATAACTCTTCAAAGGTCTGAAAAAAATATAAAAGAGAAAATTTCAGAATTAAATTCTCTCTATAATAGAACTAGGCAAAATAAAATTACATCAGATATATTGGATACAATTTCTAGTTTGAAAGTTATTAAAATGAGATAGTAAGAATAAGATTAAGTTTTGTTTTTTATTATTTGAATAAATCTTTCAATATTACTTTTTTTTATATAGTTTTTTAGATAAAAAAAAGACAAATATGTTTTTGGAAAATTATTTGTCTCAATAATATTAGAGTTCTTATATTCATTTTTGCTTAGAATTATTTCAGGAACCAAACATGTCATTAAACTATTTTTTGAAAATTCTTTTAAAATTATGGGATCACAGCTATTAATGTTTAGATTTATACTATCTAATATATAACAATTTGAAGGATTTTTTATTAAGATAATAGTATCATTATAATTGTATGTTTTATCATTACCATTAACTACATAATTTCTATATATATGTATATTTTCCTCTTGTATCTCAATAGGTATATCAAATATTGGTAGATAACAAAATAAAGCAATATCTATACTATTGTTTATTAGATTTTTAAAAGATTTCTCAATTGTATCAATAGTTATGTTAATTTTAATTTTATCAAAATTACTGTTTTTATTTTTAAACAAATTCAGATATTTAGGTAAAATATATGTAGCAGTTATACTGTCACAGGCAATATTTATAACATTATTTTCAATATCACTTTTTAAATTTGAGTTAAAATATTCAAATAAGCTATCTATACCTTGTAAATGTATAATTGCTTTTTGATAGAACAATTCACCGTCTTTAGTTAATTTCATATTGTTGCTTTTGTTTCTTTCAAATAATTTTGTATTAAGATCTTTTTCTAATGATTTAATTTGTAACGAAACAGCACCATGTTCTATACCAAGTATCGTAGAAGCTTTTCTAATAGAACAATTACATTGAACAGTAGCGCAAAATCCTCTTATTTGTTGTAGTCTATTTTTTTTATAATAAAATCTAACATTATCTTTCATATTTAGCAATTTTTACGCCAAAAATAATAGCATAAAAATATTTTTTTTAAAGCTGTTACAAATATATATATTTTTAATTTATATTGAATTATATAGTATATATAGCATATATGTTTAATTTTGTTAAACAGATGTTCAATATAATTTGATTGATATAAAATTATATAAACAATAATATTAAATTGCTCTAAGTTAAATGTTTTCTCTATGATTATTGGAAACATGTGGAATTAGTATATTTTCTCAATGTAACCATCGTTTATATATAAACAATTGCGATGGTTATTTTTTAATAGTTTGCTTTTTCTTAAATTTAATCTATAATTTTACCAATTTTTAAAAATATTAACTTTAAATGGGCAGAAAATATTTCGGTACGGATGGTATTAGAGCTAAGGCAAATATATTTCCAATGACAGCAGAATTTGCGTTAAAACTTGGACTAGCGATAGCAAAAATAATAAAAAGAAATACTAATAGAAAAACCAGTGTTGTAATAGGTAAAGATACAAGACTATCTTGTTATATGATTGAATCAGCATTGGCTGCAGGCTTAACTGCTGGAGGTATAAACGAAGTATTTTTAGTAGGTCCAATACCTACGCCTGGTATAGCAATGCTTGTGAGATCAATGAGATGTAATCTTGGTATAATGATTTCCGCGTCTCATAATCCTTATTATGATAATGGTATAAAACTGTTTGATTCAAACGGTATAAAATTTCCTGACCATATAGAGGAGGAAATAGAAAATATAATAGATAACGATTTATATAGAGATTTACCATGTGATGATAAGTTAGGGCACGCTTGGAGATCAGATAACTATATATATCAACAGAGATATATAGAATATGTTAAAAGCAGTTTTCCTAAAAAACTAGATTTACAAGGTTTAAAAATTGTTGTAGACTGTGCTAATGGTGCTGGTTATAAAGTAGCTCCAACAGTATTTTGGGAATTGGGGGCAAATATTATGCGAATAGGTTGTCAGCCTAATGGATTGAATATAAATGAAAATTATGGTTCAACGAAACCTCAGAATTTACAAAAAACAGTACTTGATGAAAAAGCTGATATTGGAGTAGCTCTTGATGGCGATGCTGATAGAGTTATAATAGTTGATGAAAAAGGAGAAATTGTTGATGGAGATAAAATAATAGCAATGATAGCTAAAAAAATGCTAAATGAAGGTAGACTTAAAAAAAATACTGTCGTGGTTACACAAATGTCAAATTTGGGGCTGGAATTGTATTTAAGAGATCTTGGAATAAATACTATAAGAACAAATGTAGGAGATAGATATGTTGCAGAAGAAATGAGAAAAAATGGTTATAATCTTGGTGGCGAACAGTCTGGACATATTATTTTAGGTGATTATTCTACAACTGGCGATGGAATATGTTGTGCATTGCAAGTTATGGCAATGCTACAAATTGAAAAACAAAATAATAAAAAAATTGGTTTAAGCCAAATTAGCGGTCTATATAAAACAGTACCTCAAAGATTAGAAAATATAAAATTTGATAAAAATCAACAAAATCCGCTTGATAATGAAGAATTAAAGAAATTTATTAAAAAATGTAGTGATGAACTGCAAGGTATTGGTAGAATACTTGTGAGAAAATCTGGTACAGAACCACTTATAAGAGTTATGGTCGAATGTACAAATAAGGATAAAATGGATGAAATTGCTGTAGCAATAACTAAAAAAATAATGAATGTAAAATAAAA
>CALXRO010000084.1 GCA_944390875.1 uncultured Rickettsiales bacterium | reverse complement strand
ATCGCCCGAAACAATTTTTTTTAATCTAATTATTTCTTGTAAATTTTCATTTTCCGATAATTTTTCAACAAAGTTTTTAAAATTTTCCCAAATTTCTGATTCATTTAACTCTTCCACTTCTTGCTGCTGTCCTGTTTTTTTCTTTTTACTGCTTTGCTGTTGCTTACTACTTTTAGTTTGCTGTGTATCAGTATTACCAGTAGAAGGAAACAAACTTGATTTTATTCTACTTATATTACCTTGTTCAATAAGTTCATTAGCAAAATCATTAGCATCTTCATAAAATTTACTATTTGAAAAACTATTTAAAACAAATGTTATATCATAAATTAATCTTTTGGTTGAATCTTTATCTTCTAAATTTATATTCTCATGAAAAATATCATTTCTCAAGTAAAAAGATTTTTCAAGATCACGATTATCTTTAATTAAATAAGAATATATAGGCAATGTTTTTATTGAATAATTTATATTTTCTATTTCTATTGTATTTCGAACAAAACCAAGCACATTTTTTCTAAAAGAATAATTGGTCTTAAATATTTCATTACCATTTTTAAGAACTTCATCAAATACTTCTTTATCTCTATCATTACCTTCAGCTACTAGTACTAATTTTGAAAAATCTACAGCATCTTCTTCTGACAAAGATTTATTTTTAAAAGTATATTTCTTCGCAACAATACTAACATAATTTTTATTCACTTGTTCTGTTTCAAAGAAAAACATTTTTATTTTTTGATTAAAATCATCATTATTTCCTTCTGAAACATATTTAAATATATCTTCCCTAAACCTTATATTCCAAGAAATAATATGAAATAAATCTTCTAATTGGCCCTCAAAATTGATTATACTACTAAAAATATCAGAAACATCATTGACAAAACTAGTAAATTGTATTCTAGATGGAAGAATTAATTCTGTTACAAAAGAATACAAATCATGATTATAATATCTATCTATTGCATGATAAATATTATTTTCGCCCATGTTAGTTACAAAAAAATTATTATGGTTTGGATATATAACAGATAGCATTGATCTTTTAATATCATCACTAAAATTCTTATTATCAACAATATACCTTGTTAATCTTCTATCAAACATTTCTACATATTCTAGTGTTTTCCAGTATACATAACCTGCTCTAATAAATGTTCTAGGATTAGAAAAATCAACTTTACCAGAATCTAGAACTGCTTTAGCCAAACGATCAGCGAAATTATTTGACTTGTATTCTTTAAAAACTAAAACTAAATCACCTTTCTCAATTATACCTTTTTTTACAAATATACTTTCAATTTTATTAACTAACTCATCAGAACCGCTAATTAACTTATTTCCTTCCTCCAATATTATACTTATAGCTGATTTAACTCTATTGATTGGAATCACTTCTGGGTTTCTAACTAATAAATTACTTATAATATCAATCTTTTCTTCTTTAAGTAAGAACATATTTTCATTTAAAAATTCCAACAACTTAAGACTTAAATCTAAATAAGCGTTTAAATTAGAACATTTCTGTTTATTGAGAACAAAAATATCTTTAAAAGGTTCCCCTAATGCATAAAACTCACCTGTATTACCAACACTTTTTATTTGTTCGCTTAAAAGTTTATATCTTGCATCATACATAGCGCCACCGTGCCCTAAACTTAACATTGTTTGACTTAATGAGCCTCTAGGCTGATTTTCCCGAACAAAATTTTCAAAAGTACCAAAAGGAGCCTCTGTTAGTCCATCGGAAAATACTGCAAGTAATTTATTACACGATTCATCAATGATTATAGAATTTAAAATATCATATCTATATAGTTTATTAAACAATCTTAATCTCATATCAAAAAACATCTGTATAATAGGATAAACTTCACATACACCACTACTATATTGCAATTTATTACTTATTCTATAATATCTTATGCCAAAATCACCTTTGAATTCTAAAAATGTTTTAAAAAAATCATTCCTTTCTAGACCTACTGAGTCTTTAATAATAACAATTTTGCCCTGTTGCTCCAATAAAAAAAAATGTACTGCATTTCTAATTTTGCCACTAACTATGTAATTAACTGGTTTATTATTTTGACTATTTTTAACAATTAATTCTTGAATTTGGTTATAATCACCATTTTCAATATCATTTTCATTTAATTCAATTAAAAGTGGATATTCACTAATAAAACTTCCTTTAAAGGAATTAAAATTATCAACTGCTAATCTATATTCTTTTGTATTAGCGAACCTATTTATAAAGTTTTTAGCTTTTAAAAAATCATCAGCCATTGTTTCTGCTAATTTTCTACCTTTTTCTAAAAGAGTACTTCCTTTTACAAAAATCTCAATTGCTCTTGTTAAATCATTATTAAGACCAAGCAAATGCATATGATGTTTAGTATACTTATCAACATCAGAAGTTAGCTCATTTTTTAGAAAACTTACTAAGGATCTCTGTTCAATTATCGAAATATTTGAGTCAAAACTCCTAGCTACTGCCATATTAGACAACAAATCCATACTCAAAAAAGCCCCACTCAAACCATAACTCATAGCCAGCCCTATATTATTATCAATAATAAAATTGATTTGTTAACAACTATTTCCTCTTACAACCATCATCTACAGAACCAAAACCACTATAATCTATAGTACTTGGACCTCCAATTTTATCTACTTCTATAGGCATACTCATTACATATTTATAAAACTCATCCTCTGAATTATCTTCTATATCTAACTGCCTTATTATTTCAGTATCTGTTTTTTTTACTAAACTTGTACCTTTTGGTAATTCGTAGACATTACTTAAAACACTACTCATCTCCTCTCCTATCAATAATTAATAAATTAATAAAATTATATTAATATGATAATACTTTATTTTTTTAATGTCAATAGAAAATATATATTATTATTTTAATAATATTAATAATTTAAATATTTGTTTTTCTAGATATAGCTGGCATCTCTATATTGTTATAATACATATTATTATAATTTGGAAC
>CALXRO010000083.1 GCA_944390875.1 uncultured Rickettsiales bacterium | reverse complement strand
TAGGTATTCCAGCTATGTCAACAGAAACCTGAATAATATCTCTTGTTGTTCCAGCTATGTTAGAGACTATAGCTATATCTTTTTTAGCTATAAAGTTGAGAAATGTTGATTTACCAACATTTGGATTACCTATGATAGATATATCAAGACCTTTATTTATTTTTTCTCCACATTTATTATCGTCTAAAATTCTTTCAATTTTGTCAACCAGTATTTTAGTTTTATTAACTATTGTAAGAATTAAATCACTGTTTTTTATATCTTCTTCTTCTGGAAAATCTATTAAAGCCTCTGTATTTGATAAGATATTAATTATATCATCCCTTAAAGTGGAAAAAAAATCAGAATTTTTACCAACTAATTGTTCAATAGCTTTTTTATGTTGTAATTTTGTTTTTGAATTTACTAAATCAGCTATTGATTCTGCTTGCAGTAGATCAAATTTATTATTTAGAAAAGCTCTTCTGGAAAATTCACCTCTTTCTGCAAATCTTACTCCATCAATACTAGACAAAATATCAAAAACTTCGTTTATTATATATTGCGAGCAATGTAAGCTTATTTCGCATATATCTTCCCCAGTAAAGCTATAAGGTGATTTAAAGAATAATAATAATGCTTCATCTAATAATTCACCAGATTTATCTTTAATCTTAAAAAGTGTGGCTTTTCTGTGTTCTAGCTTTTTTTCAACACCTAACTCATTAAGACATTTAATAGTCTTATCACCTGATATTCTAATAGTATAAATGCTCCCATTGCCAAGAGCGGTAATAGGAGCATATATTGTATCCTGATACATTTAATATTTATCTGTATGTAGTAGTATTTACGCCTTTATTACTATTTTTTATCGTATTATTACCTTGTTTTTTATTTAAAGTATTATTATTTTGCATTTTTATACTTTTATCATTCTTAATTGTAGTATTTTCTTCGATAGCTGTACCATTATTTTCTGGATTTATATTTACTTCATTTATAGAACTATTTGTAGAATTGTTTACATTATTATTTACAATATTTTCTTCAGAAGCTATAGCTTCATTGTTAGTATTAATATTAGCATTATTATTGATATTTTGGTTATTACTTTGTTTAATATTAACACCTTGTACTTGATTTTGGTCTATTGTACCTTGTACATTATTTGTTTGGTTTTGTTGCATATTGCTATCTATATTTTCAATTTGAGGTTGATTTTCTTGAATGATTTGATTATTATCAATCACTAAACCATTACTAGAATCTATTATATTGCTATCATTAATTACTTCTACTTCATCATCTATTAAATCATCGTCTATGTTATTTTCTCTTTCTTCAACTGAATCGGTTGTAATTATTTCGTCATTATTTGTATTTTTATCAAGGACTATATCCGCTTCTATATCATTTGATACTTCATTTTGTATTAGATTTTTTTCATATACCATACCAGCTAAGAAACACAGCACCATTGCTATTATTTGTAATAAAAATTTTAAAAATTTCATAATTAATAATTATTCTAACTTAGCTAGAATAATAATAACATTATTATTATAAATCAATACAGTTAATAAAATAACTTTTAATCATTTTTTTTTCACCTTAACCACCTAAACCAAATGTTAAATAAAACAAAATACCAAATGAATCATTAAAAGCTTTACCAGTCTCAAATTTAATACTATTAAAATAAAGACTATTAGTGGATAAGCCAGCACCATTAAAAATATCATAAAAAAGTCTTGATCCAATTCTAAATATCAAAAAATGACTTTTTTTTGATAATAATTTACCTAAATCATATTCTAGACCCGTAAATAGTCTAACTGTGTTAGATTTATTTTGATATGTAAAACGTTCAGAAATAGTATTTTTTATTTTTCTCTCAATATCTGCAAAAAAGTAACTATAATAGTAATCAAAACCTATATTATAATATAGTCGATTAGTTATTTTATATGTATAGCTTTGTTCTACTGAAAATAAAAAATCGTCGTAAATAACATTCTCTTCTGTACTAACTTTATTTCTGTTATTAAAATTAAAATAAACGCTGGTGGAAATATATGATTTTGTATTAATATCATAAACGAATAAAAATTTAATTGACCTATAATCAAAACTTCTAAAATAATTGCTTGAACCGATACTAACACCAGAACCAAAATTAAATTTTTCTTTAATAGTAGTATTAAAATATAAACTAATACCAAAAATACTTGGTTCATCAATTGTTCTTATTAAGAAAAAAGGTAAAAAATAAATATTTCCATTTTTTGTCTTAATAAAAAATGTATCTTTATTGTCTTCTTCTGTTTTTTCCACTTCATTTGCATTAGAATTTTTATAATTAAAGAAAAAAATAAATATTAAACAGTATATGAAATATTTCTTCATTTGTTACTCCTTAATTGACCACAAGCTGCCATAATATCATTACCTTTTGAAAACCTTATTGGGCAAGGATATCTTGCATCAGTAATATACTTTGCAAATTTTAAAATTTTATCATTATTTGTTGGTTCCTTAAAAACACAGCCATTCCAAGGATTAAAAGGTATTAGATTGAATTTTGCAGGAATATTATATTTTTTTACCAATTTAATGAGCCTTTTTGCATCTTCTATACTATCATTTAAATCCTCAATCATTATGTATTCAAAAGTTATCCTTCTATAGTTTGTTTTTTTAGCATATTCACAACAAGCCTTCATAGTTTCTTCAATACTATATTCTTTAGCTATTGGCATAATTTTTTTTCTTGTTTCATCAGTAGTAGCATGTAAAGAAATTGCTAAATTTACTTTCAAACTCTCAGCTAAATCATATATTTTTGGAACTATACCACAAGTTGATAAAGTTATCCTTCTATTTGAGAATGCAATACCATTTTCATCATTTATAATATTTATAGCTTTTACAACATTATCATAATTAAACAAAGGTTCTCCCATACCCATAACAACTATATTAGTTATCTTTCTTCCTTTCCCTATAGCTTTATTATTCCATTCTTCAAGAATATCTTTTGCTAAAATTATTTGTTGTACTATTTCATGAACTTCAAGATTTCGTATAAATCCTTGTGCTCCAGTATTGCAAAATTTACAACCCATAGGACAACCGACCTGAGATGATATACACAATGTTCCTCTGTCTTTTGAAGGAATATATACTAATTCTATTGTTTCTTGATCATTTAATTCCAACAACCACTTTTTAGTTCCATCAAAAGATGTAAAATCTTTAATTATTTTTGGTCTATCACAATTAAATATTTTTTGTAAATCATTTCTTAGTTTCTTTGATAGATTTAACATACCATCAAAATTTCTGGAACCTTTACAATAAAGCCAACTCCAAATTTGTTTTGCAACAAAATCTTTAGCATTATATTCTTTTTTAACTATACTTGTTAATTCATAAAGATTGAATTTGAATATATTTTCCATGTTATTCTATTAATAGGAACTTTCTAACAAACTCATTATCTGTTTTATCCATAATTTCACCATTTCCATCCCAACAAATTTTACCATCATTTAAAAATACAATTCTATCGGAAATCATTTTTGCCGATCTTATATCATGAGTAATAGTAATTGCTGTAGCTCCAGTAATACTAACAGTTTTTATTATTAGATCGTTAATTTTATCAGCTGTTATTGGGTCTAGCCCAGTTGTAGGCTCATCAAAAAATATTATTTCAGGGTCACAAGCTATTGCTCTAGCTAAAGCTACTCTTTTTTGCATACCGCCAGATAACTCTTGTGGATACAAATCAGTTATGGAGTTATTTAGATCAACTATTTCTAATTTTTGCTCAGCAATTTTCCTAGCTTTGCTTTTTGATATTTTAAAATTATTAATAAGTTTAAATGCTACGTTTTCCCAAACTTTAAGAGAATCAAACAGAGCGCCGTTTTGAAATAAAAAACCAAATTTATCCATTAAATCAAATCTTTCTCTTTCTTTAAGACCTATAATATTTTTGCCATTTATTTTTATACTTCCTTCATCGGGTTTAAGCAAAGTAGAAATTATTCTTATTAATACAGACTTTCCAACGCCAGACCTACCAAGAATTACTAATGATTTTTTCTCTTCAATATCTAAATTCACATTATCCAAAACTAATTTTGGACCAAATCTTTTTCTTAGATTCCTTATCTCTATTTTAGTTTTCATTTTTAATTTTGTCGTAAAATTTTTTTATAATATTATTAACATCATTTTTTATTTTAGGATTAATTAATGAATAATACAAATTTGCTTCTAAATACCCCAAAATACTACCACAATCAAATCTATCGCCTTTAAATTTTAAACCAAAAAATTTTTCATCTTTTTCTCTTTCTAGCATAGATTTCATAGCATCAGTTAATTGAACTTCTGAGTTTACAGTAGCTTTTGTTTCTTTGATATATTTGAAAATTTTAGGACTTAATATATATCTTCCTATATTAGATAAATTTGAAGGAGCCTTGTTTGGTTCAGGTTTTTCTATCATATCAAATATTTCAACAACATCGTCATTTTTACTATGCGTGTCAACAATACCATATTTATATACATCTTCTTTATCTACTTCAGCTATACCAATTACATTGGCGTTTTTATCATCGCACAACTTTATCATCTTTTTTAAATAGTTTTCTTCCTCATATACCATTTCATCAGCAAGACTAACAGCAAATGGTTCGTTTCCTACAAAATTTTCTGCACATAATATTGCATGGCCTAAACCAAGTGCTTCTTGTTGTCTTAAAAAAACTATATGACCTGCTTCTGGTAACCAACCAATTGTTTTTTTTAGTAATTCTTCTTTTTTCTTGTCACTTAATATTCTTTGTAGTTCGAAAGCATTATCAAAATGATCTTCTATGGAATTTTTATTTCTGCCAGTAACAAATATAAATTTTTCAATTCCAGCTTCCATTGCTTCTTCAAAAGCATATTGTATTAATGGTTTTTCGGCTACTGGGAGCATCTCTTTTGGTGTTGCTTTTGTGGCTGGTAAGAATCTTGTTCCAAAGCCACCTACTGGAAAAACTATAGTTCTAATTTTGTTTTGATTCATGTTTTTAAAGTTATGTTGGGTATTATTTTAAAAAATAATATGTTTAAAAACAATGATAATATAATTATTTACCAAAACTCTTTATCTTACTGTTTTGTATTTTATAGTTGTGATAGTATCGTAATTAGATGAACATGTTTCTTCTCCACCATTTCCACCTGTGTTATTCATAACACCTGAAGGACATGGTAGATACATTCGAGTTTTTGTTGTTCGACAATAATCACTAACACCATCTACACTACCCCAATACATAATATTTTTTTCTTCATCATTAAACTTAGGTGTCGCTTGACATCTACGACAAACTTTTAATGCCTTATAATGAGAATCAAACTCATGAGCCTGATTTTTACCACAGGTTGCTGTTATCTTTTCAATTTTACATGTACCATTATTATTTTCAAAATTACCTTCTTCGCCAGTATTTACAATGTTATACTCATATTTACATGCTCTCATAGCTGGACCAGTAACACAAGTACTCTGAAAAGAAGTTGAAAATTTTAAGTTAATATCTTTACTGTATCTTAGACTTTGAATATCTGGATAAACATCATAGTTTCCCAATAAACTACTAATATCTGCATGATTTTTTCCCATAACGTATTGCTCTTTATCTTTATTATTTTTTGAAACTTGCTCATAATTCAAAGTATTACACCTTGGTTTGCAACTAACTCCATTCTTGCCTTGAATAATCCAACCTTCCGGCGTACATTGCATAACCATATACAAACCACTTCTTAAACCTCCTTCTTTTCCAGCAGCATCTTTTTTTGTCAAAAACTCTGAATACTTTTGATCGCAAAACTCACCATTGCTTCCTTTTGTATAAAATTTTGTGTAAAAATTTAAAGTTTCTCTTACATTACAACAATTGCTACAAGAACTATTTCCATCAGAACAACTTGCATGGCTTGTAGCTTTACAACTATCAAGAAGTTCAAGGCAATTTGAGCCAGTAGTTGCATTGGCAAATATATTAACAAAATAAGTCTCGTAATCTTCTCTGGCTAATTCAAAACCATCAAAATTTTCATTAATATTATTATTAATTGCTGTACCATTGTCATCGTATTCTCTTTTAATATATCCTCCACTATCGGAAAAAGCTGTATCATTAAATACTATAAGTTCACCAGTTTCAACTGTAATTTGTTCTGTTCCAGCATTTTCATCTTTTCCAGTTTCATTTACATCTTCTTCTTTTGGACGAACATCTGTTTTTGTAATACTACTAGCAAATGTTAATCTATAAGTTTTTTTATCACTTAATTTCACTGATTCACATGATGCTGAATTACCATCCGCACCTGTTTCTAAATCAAATAGTCTACCACTATCGTCCTCAATAAAAATTTGCCCTCTACTATTTGTAAAATAACTCAGGAATTTATTATAATTATTAATTCTACAAACATTATCTTCCATTGTAAAATAGTTTTCAATTTTATAAAAATTATAATATTTTTTATAAGCATCTTTTAAAATATTATATTTTGCATTGTTATACCCATCAGGATTATCTGCTATACTGTCAAGTGCTTTATTAATTTCATTTGTTATTTTTTCTAGCTCTT
>CALXRO010000082.1 GCA_944390875.1 uncultured Rickettsiales bacterium | reverse complement strand
TATGATAGGGCCGCATATACTAATAATTGATGATGATGATAGAATAAGAGAGCTTTTATCTAAATACTTAAGTAAAAATAATTTTGTAACTTCAACAGCTTCATCAACAGAAGAAGCTAATAATATTATGAAAAAATATATTTTTGATCTTATAATTGTTGATTATATGATGCCAAATGAAAATGGTATTGAGTTTATAGCTAGGCTCAGAGAAAATTTAAATGATCCGGTTCCTATAATAATGTTAACTGCACTTAATGAAACTAATAATAGGATTGAAGGTCTTTCTGTTGGTGCTGATGATTATATTTCAAAACCATTTGAACCAAAAGAACTCATTTTGAGAATTAACAATGTTTTAAGAAGACTAAGAAAAATAAGTGATAGTGATGAAATAAGTTTTGGTGAATTTAAATTTAATTTTAATAAAAAAACTCTATTAAGGCTAGGTATTGATATAAGACTTACGGATATGGAACGCGAAATACTTGGAATACTTTTAAAAAAGGCTAACACCGTCTTATCAAGAGAGGAAATAAAATCGTTATATAATGATATAAATGAAAGAACTATAGATGTTCAAATAACAAGGATTAGGAAAAAAATAGAAGATGATATAAAAAATCCAAGATTTTTAAAAACTATTAGAAATAGTGGTTATGTCTTTGTTGTTTGATTATTTATAAAAAATTATAATTTATAGAAAGACCTATAAAATTATGTCCTATGTTTTTTAATTGTAGTTTGCCATTTGAAAAATGCTTATAAAACAACTCTAAATTAACGTCATTTGTAATTTTCCGACCTAAATAAGCACTAACGCCAAAAACAAATATTGAGTTGACTCTTGGTCTTGTGACGTCATTTTCAAATTCGTCTCTAGTCTTTATATAACCACCAAGTCCAACACCTATATAAGTATTTTTTGTATAAAAAATTAGAACATCCTGCGTAAAACCAAAAAATGCTTGATTATACTGACTATAATCAATATTTCTATTTTTATCTTTAAAACCAAACATACCACCTGTCTCAAAACTAAGTCTTCCTGGTAATCTTAGAAATTTATCTGGTTGACTATATCTCCAAAATGTTGAAAATAGACTTGTTTCAAAATACCATGTCTTACTACCCATTCCAAAATAACCAGATATTTGGTTCTCATGATTTGAAAACATTGGATTTTCGTCTTTCGGATAAAAAACAGCTGAATTTGAATTATGAATAAAAAACATTGTTCCAATTGTAAAAAAAACAAAATAATTTATTACTTTTTTCATAAATATAAACCTCAAAAATTGTAATTTACTTTAAAACCAAGAAAATTTTGTCCATGGTTAATTTCTGTAAGACCTCCATTAGAGAAGTGTTTAATAATTAATTCCAAGTCAAAATTTTTTGGGAACTTGTAACCAATGAAATAGTTCTGTCCAAATGTGAATTGGGATGATATTCTATCAGTTTTTTTATCTTTTATATAAATTCCTAAACCGGCACCAAAATAAAAATTCTTTGTAATATTAATTATCACATCTTGTGATAGTCCGACAAATATTTGTGTATATTTTGACAACTCATTTTTTTGGAATGTAAACCAGCTTATTACTTCAAGATTCCTCCTGCCATTTAATCTGAATATTTTATCATTCTGACTATACTGAAAAGAAAACATATACATTTTTTCAAAATATAATTTTGAAAATCTACCCAGGGCCTTTAAAGGATGATTTGTTGTACTATTTGATATATTTACCGATATCTGATCTTTTGGTTTATTCTTTGAATATACGGAATTATTAAAAAAACATACTGACACTAATATAAGGATATTTATAAAATTCATTCAAAAATAAGTACAATTTATTAGTTGTGAAGTTAATACTTTTTTTGTTTTTTTCAATATAATTTTGCTTTTTGCTATTTTATCATTTATGAATTTTTATAATTTTACTTGGCAAAGGCTCCTGAACATAACAAATAACTTTTGCATTAATTGCTTTTTTATAGTTACTAACATCTCTTAAGTCAACATTATTATAATTTTTATAATAATATATACCATTTTGTTTCAAAAAATTTTTTATCTTTCCATCATCAATTATTTTTACCTTGTTAGAAAAAATACCACTAATGCTACCTTTTGTATTCCCAGCAGTAATACCTATAAGTTCCAATCTATCATTTAGTACTGCCTCACCATTATTATTTCTAATAACATCATAACTCTTAGCAGCATAACCAACTTCTGATATACTTGTTATCTTATGTTTTTTATATTTGATTTTATTAGGATCATTATATGTTCTAGATATAAAAGCATCAGTATTTATATAATTATACCTATCCCTAGAAACATTTGGCAATATTGCAAAATTATTAATATCTATATAGTTATCTTCTGTTTTATCAATTTTTAATAAAGCTAAATTAGATACATAATCTTTGCTAACTAAATCAGCCCTGAATACACTATTATTATAAACTATAAAAGTTTTTAGCTTTTGTCCTTCTTTTGTTATTTTACAAATATTATCAATAGGAATTGCATTTGTTATCATGTATCTTTTGTTTACAAAAACAGCATTTCCAATATATTTCGAATCTTTTATAAACTTAGTTATCCCTTTTTCGCTAAAATGTGATCGATAAGAATTAAATACTAGTATTCCAATAAACAGTGCACAAACACCAATTATCGAAGGTAAAAAGTTTTTTAAAAAATACAAAAACCTATTATTTAGCTCTTTAATTTTTTCTTCGGCAATAATATTATTGATAGAGCCCTTTATTTTCATGTCTTACCTCAAATATTAAATCTAAAATGAAATATATCGCCATCTTTTACAATATATTCCTTGCCTTCCAATCTTAATTTTCCAGCATTTTTACAACCATCTTCGCCATTATACTTCACATAATCCTCATAACTTATAGTCTCAGCTTTTATGAAGCCCTTTTCAAAGTCGGTGTGGATTACTCCAGCTGCCTCCGAGGCTGTAGCACCATCCCACACCGTCCATGAATGTGCCTCCTTTGGTCCTATAGTAAAAAAACTTATAAGACCTAATAAATTATAGGTTGCCCTTATTATTTTATCAAGTCCTTTTTCTTTTAAACCTAAAGTTTTCAAAAATTCTATTTTTTCAGTATCTGAATCTAGTGATGATATTTCAGATTCCAATTTTGCAGAAATAATTTCACATTTGTAAAAGTTGTTTTTACAGTATTCAAAAACTCTTTCTGTATGTTTGTTACCATTTATGACGTCATCTTCTGATACATTACAAACAAAAAATTGTTTTTTACCGGTCAAAAGTTGTAACATTCTAAATTGCTTTTTTTCTTCTTCATCATTTAATTCAACTTCATTTGCAAATTTTCCATTATTCAATTTATCAAAGCATTTTTTCATTATAGATAGTGATTTTAAAGCTTCTTTATCACCGTTTTTTGCTTTTTTTTCTATATTTGGAATCCTTTTTTCAAGACTTTCTAAATCTGCAAGCACTAACTCAGTTTGTATAAGTTCAATATCTCTTATCGGATCTACACTTCCTTCAACATGTGTAATATTACTATTTTCAAAACACCTAATAACGTTTAGTATACAATTAACATCTCTTATATTAGATAAAAATTGATTACCAAGACCTTCGCCATTACTAGCTCCTCTTACTAAACCTGCTATATCTACAAAATCTATTTGCGTTCGTATAATTTCTTGAGATTTTGCTATTTTAGCTAAATTATCAAGTCTCTCATCTGGTACTGAAACTCTGCCTATATTAGCATCTATAGTACAAAATGGGTAGTTTGCCGCTTCTGCCTGCATCGTTTGAGTTAAAGCATTAAACAATGTTGATTTTCCAACATTTGGTAGACCTACTATTCCACACTTTAATGTCATTATAATTATGAAAATTTTTATTAATTGATTTAATTATATTTTTGTATGTGTGAAAAACAAGCGTGTGCTTTTTATATTATTTTGTAACTAAAATCTTTTTTACAAAATTTACTAAAAATTCCAATAATCTTAAATTATAAAATTTTGCTGGATATTTAATACAATTTTTTGAAAAAAATAAATTGTGTTATATATTAATTATAATTATTATTTAATTTAATGCCAATAGTTAAAAGTTTTAATTATTTTGTCAACAAAAACACAAAAATACTGATAATAGGCACAATGCCTGGTAAAATATCCTTACAAAAACAAGAATATTATGGTAACAGTCAAAATGCTTTTTGGAAAATAATATCAGTTATTTTTAATAATGGTAATAATTTTATTTCATATAAGGATAAATTGAGATGTTTAAAAGAAAATCATATAGGTTTGTGGGATAGTTTAAAATATTGTATTAGAGATGGAAGCCTTGATTCAAATATTAAAAATGAATTTCCAAATGATTTTAAAAACATGTTAAAAAAATATATAAAAATAAAATATTTATTATTTAATGGAAATAAATCATATTATTTTTTTAGAAAGTATAACCTTGAAATTTTAAACAACTATAAATATCTAATTCTACCTTCGACAAGTCCTACAAATGCAAAAATTGATTTTAATACTAAATTAAAAAAGTGGAAACAAATAACTTTTTTGAATTGTTAAAATCCCCATCTACCTTCAAGACCTATGCCAACATTAAGATAATTGTTAGTACTATAAGAAATATAAGAGTTAGTTGAAAGTTCAATATTCATTCCAACATTATATTTCAAAGCTAGAGATAATTCTGTATTAAAATTATTAATATACTTATTACTATAACTAAAAATATGATTACTGTCAAAAATATTATAATCTACATTAATTTCACCATTAAGATTAATATCATTTTTGAAATTGATACCAGCTATAATAGCCAATCTATTTTTTATATCTAGAAATACTTCGTAATCTAGACCTAATCCTGGAGAAATTATATTTATATGTAATCCTCCTATATTTGCATTCAAATTACTTCTATAACTACTTCTATATATATGGTTATATCCAAATAATACCTTTGGTATTAATATGCCAAAATTATTAGGTAATATAAAGCAATGCCCAAATGTTGTTGCTAATGATATTAAACCAGTGTTATATTTGTAGTTTATATTTAATGATTTTATATAATTGTTTGTCTTATTCACCTCTGTATTAAACCAACCATAATTTAATACAATATCTACAAAATTATTTCTGAAGCCACTACTTATTGTTATATCATTTACTTTACTATATAGTGATATAGTATGGCCAAAATATTCATCTAAATTACCAAGATTAAATGTGTAAGTAAGGCCTATTTTATATTTATTATTTAAAAAATTATATTCTGTTCCAAGTGTTAAACCTATTGTATGTATACTTTCATAATTAAAATCATTACTATAATTGTAATTTATTTTTGTATAGATTTCAAAATCAGTGCTTGAACCACTATTTTTTATTATATTTTTGTATAGTTTGTCTGACTCATCAACATAAGCTAATAAAATTTCTGATGAATCGACAACATTAATACTACTATTTAATCTACTATTTATAACACTCATTACTGGATTCAAAATGATAGCTCTAATACTATTAGTTGTTAGATATGGATCTTCTGGTTTCAGATCATTTAATACACTTTCTCTTGAATGTTTTGAATTTT
>CALXRO010000081.1 GCA_944390875.1 uncultured Rickettsiales bacterium | reverse complement strand
TCAAATTCTTTGATTTTACTATTCATTCTTTTAATAAAATTTTCAATTGCCTGCATATTTATAGAATCCGATTCAAGATTTATATAAATATCAATTTTTCTGGAATGTTTATTCACTTCTTTAGAATAAGCTGTATTTTTTGTTATATTATGGATATTGAAATAATTGTTATTCATTTTGATAATACATTAAAATTAAATAAAGTCTGTATAGTCATAATTTTTTAATTTATCAATATCCATAAATTCGTCATATTCGTTAAAATTTATATATGATATTTCCGAAATATCTAAAAATAGAGAAAAATCGTTGTTTTCTTTTTTGTTATTATTTTCTTCTTTTTTAATTATTTTTTTTATATGGCAATTAAATCTATTTTTTATATCAATAGCTTTTCTACCAGGTAAAAGTAATGATATTTTAGACCATTTTGGGCCGATTTCCAAATATTTTTCCTTTAATATATTATCTTCTTCGTTTGTCCATGAAGATTTTTTTATTTCTGGTGCAAGAAAGTTATTCCATCTTTCTTGGCATTGTCTATTTGTCCTTGTAGTCATTAGCTTTGAAATTAAATTCCAATTATTTTTACTACCATATCTTTCGACTAATTTTGTTAATGTTGCATCTTCCTCTACTGAGAATGGTCTCCTTTTCTTTATTTTTAGTTGTCTGTAATTTTCTCTGTTATTAGCACAAGCGGGCACATTATTGTATAAAATAAACATAACAAATAATAAGGAAAATATCCGTGTGAACTTAACAAAATACTTATTTATAATACTTAATTCCATATTTTTTATTTTTTTGAAAAAATAAACTATTTTTTTATCATGTCAATAAAAATATAGGTATTGTAATTTTTAAAATATTAAATTATTTTGATAACATTGTAATATTATTTTCCTCAAAGACAGTGTTTTTTGATTCAATAGAGTATATATTTCTATTTTTACCAATATTTTTAACATTTTACTTTTTTCTAAACAAAAGGAGTTTAACTTATCAAAGTTATGGCTTGCAGCATGTAATATATTTTTCTATTCCATAAATGACATAAAACACTTAATATTTATTATATTTTCAATAATTTTTAACTTTTTTATAGCTAAAATTATAAACTATTTTAACGAAACAAAATCAAAGAAAAAACTTATAGTAAGCATAGGTTTGATATTTAACATTTCATTTTTGATATATTTTAAATACACAAATTTCATACTAAATAGCCTTAATGTCAAAATTATATCTGAGGTTAAAAACATAGTACCTCCACTTGCAATAAGTTTTTTTACTTTTCATCAAATTTTATATCTAATTGACAATTATAACAATGTCATAAAGGAACAAAATTTTCTTGATTATTTAATATTTATAACATTTTTTCCAAGTATGATCATGGGGCCTATTACACATTACAATGATATAATTGATAACATTAAAACAAATAAATGTTCATCAATAAACGATAGAAATCTATTTTTCGGAATTAGTTTTTTTATAATAGGGCTTATGAAAAAAGTTATTATTGCCAACAGTTTATCTTTTTGGGTTATAAATGGTTTTGATGTTGCAAAAAATTTGAATATATTTGAAACATGGTTATTATCTCTATGCTATACTTTTCAAATTTATTTTGACTTTAGTGGTTATTCAGATATGGCTACAGGTTCTGCATTAATGTTTAATGTAAAATTGCCGGTAAATTTCAATAGTCCATATAAATCTACAAATATTCAAGAATTTTGGCACCGTTGGCATATGACGCTATCAAACTTTTGGCAAAGTTACATATATATTCCATTAGGTGACAGTCGTAAAGGTGAAATAAGAACAATTTTGAATATATTAATTGTTTTTTTAGTTAGTGGAATATGGCATGGTGCTGGTAGCACATATATTGTATGGGGTTTGACGCATGGAATTGCTATGACTTTTTATAGGATATGGAAGAAAAGTAATATTAAGATAAACAAATTTTTTGGTAATATGATCACTTTTATTTTTATTAATATTACTTGGATTTTCTTCAGGTCAGATAAGTTAAAAAAAGCTCTCAAAATTATAGAAACAATGTTTAATTTTAGGTCAATAAAAAAAACAAAAAAATCTAAAAATCTAAAAGAGTTTTTAACTGGTATAGGTGGAAAACCAGAAAAATTAATTCTATACTTACTAAGTTCTTTAATTATATGCAAATTTCTAAAAAATTCAAATGAAATTATTTATAGAATAGAATTTAAAAATAAAATTACTGCCTTTGCTTTTGGTTTTATAATGTCTGCATTATTTATAACTACTGTTTTAATCATGATTAGTAAACCATATCATGAGTTTATATATTCTAATTTTTGATAATAACTATGTCCTATAAAATAACAAATAAAGTTTTTTTATATACTTCGTTTATATTTTTTGTATTATTTCTGTTTTTGATGTATTGTTATGATCCTATGCACATTTATCGTAACAAAAATAATTGTTATAATGGTAATATGTATGTTAATGCTAAATATATAATAGATAATATAAATTATGATTCTGTTATATGTGGAACAAGCATGCTTGAAAATACGTCTTGTAATGAAGCATCAGAAAAACTTGGTGGAAATTTTACTAATATTTCCTTATCAGGTGGTAGCTTTAAGTCAAGAAATATAGTATTGAGATATCTTTTAAAAAGAAGAAAAATTAAAAGAATTATCTATTCTGTTGATATATCTTTTGGATATTTTTTAAATGAAGAAACAGGAAATTATTTAATTAATGATTGGGCATTTTTATATGATAATAATCCATTTAATAATATTAAACTTTATTTCAATGAAAAACATATAAAATGTTTATTTAAATGGTCAAAAAATAAAAATTGTATTGGTTATAAGATTAATTATGATCGTCCGAATGCTTGGTTTAAAGAAAAGGATTATAAAAATTCATGGATTTATGGAATAAAAGCTTGGAAAAAAGAATATATTGAGGAATTTATTTCAGAATATAAAAATAAAAATGACAAAAATTTACCGGATATTGATTTAATTAAACAAAAAGGTTTTGAGTATATATTTAGTTTAATAAATGAGTATAAAGATATTGATTTCATACTAATAATACCACCTTATTCAACTTTATATTATTCAATAATGCTAAAAAATAGGCCTAATAATTTTAATTATATTCAAGAAATTATTAAATTTATAGCAAATGAATGTAGTAAAAATAAAAACTGTAGCTTGTTTGCATTTAACAACGAAGACTTTACAAATGATCTAAAAAATTATAAAGATATGTGGCATTACAGTGAAAAAATAAATTCATATATGTTAGATAAAGTATCAAAAAATGAAAATATTATAAATAATAAAAATGTAAATGATTATATTAACAAATTTTTAAATAGGGTAAAAAAATATGATATAGAAGATATAATCAGAGAATTAAAAAATAACAATTTATGGAAATTATAATTAAACAAAACTAATAATATTTTCATACTCGTTTTTATTAAAAGTAAAGCCCACTTTTTTCTTTGGTAATTCTGAGAGTATATTTTTGACTCGCGCATAATCATATTTTTGTTTTGAAATGATATATAATATTTCTGCAATCTTTGTTATAGATTCATTATTCCAATTATACCTGGAAATTTCTTGTGTACCAAGACGTATGCCAAAACCACCACGAAATATTAGTTTTTTTCTTGCGTTAAGAGTAATTTTGTTCATTAATGCGTTATTGAACATTGTTTTCATTTCCTCTTCTGACATTTCTAAAAATATTTGGTGAGTTTTTGTATAATAGTTATCATTTTTACTTGCAACGTTCAAACCAATTTTTTCAAGCTCTTTTGCTAGCAAATTTGCTATACGAACAGTATTTTTTTGATATTCATAACCAAAATATTTCATTTCGATTAAAGTAAATAATACGCTCACTACTTGGTGCATCTGTATATTTCTTAGATATTTTGGATTTATTCCTTTATCTATCTTTTCGTATATTTCATAATTGTTTGTCATAATTATTCCATGTGCTGGTCCTGGCATTGTTTTGTGGGTACCACCAAATAAAACGCAGTTATTAATTTTATCTAAAGGATTTTCAATAAGACCTGCAGCAATAAGTCCTAATATTTGAGAATAATCAAATAGAATAGTACAATTTATTTTACTAATTCTATCTAAATTATGCGGGTATAAAATATCACTTGGTGCAATATTTAGAAATTTAATGTTATTCTTTTTTATTTCATATTCTAATAAATCATATTTAAAATCATGATTAGTAAAATCATAAGGAGCATCAAAAACTTCCAAGCCAAGCCTTTCAAATGTAGGTCTCATAGATGAATGACCACCTGATTCGCTATTTAAAATCATTATTTTATCGCCACTTTTACAAAGTGAACTTGCTATTATATTTACGGCATTCATTCCTGTTAGTGTTCTTGCATCTGTATATTTAGCATGAAATAACTCTTTTCCTAACTCTCCAATCATTTCATAATATGGTAATAGATATTCGCTACCTATAAAATTTGATTCATTCATACTATAATCATATATACTGCCCATTATATATCTTTCTTGAAAATCTGATGATAATGGTATTTTAACAAAATCTGACATAACATTTTCTGCTGCACATAAAGGTAATGATTCTTTATGAAAATTTTTGAAATTTTTTGTTAATTCTTTAATTTTTTCAATTTCTATGATCATTTTTTAATTATAACTGTTTATTTTAGATTTAATTATTTTTTAATAAAAAAGTAAATAAAAACTTGGATAATATTTGTGTTTTTTTAAAAATTCTTAGTTCACTCTTTATAAGCAAAAATTACTTGTATAATAAAAATAATATACTACTATTTAATTATACAAAGCTTTATTATATAAAACAAAAAAGGAAGATATTATGGGAGTGGAGCATATAAATGTACTTATTTGGGTATTTTTAATATTAGCAATATTTGATCCTGAACCAGGAGTTATAATGATGATAGTAGTGCTAGGCTTATACAAGTTTTTTTTCTTATATTAAATTTGTGTAAATAAAACTAGTATATTTAATTTTCAACATTTTTAGATACATTTTCTACATCAGTATCTAATTGCTGATTTTCATCAGTTTTTGCTAATGCAACAGATATTATTTTGTCATTGGTCCTCATAAGCATAACACCTTGTGTATTTCTACCAGAGATTCTGATATCTTTAACTTTTGTTCTTATAACAGTTCCTTTTTCCGTCATCATTAAGACATCATTATCGTCACCAACTTCACTACTATATATAACTCCACCATTTCTTTTTGAAGTTATTATATTTGTTATACCTATACCACCACGATTTGTTGTTCTATATTCATATATAGAAGTTCTTTTGCCATAACCATTTTCAGTTATAGTTAATATAAACTCTTCTTCTATAGCTAGTTGTTTTATTTCTTTTTCAGATAATTTATCAATTAGATCCATAGGTATATTTTGTATAGCAATATTGCTATCAGAATTTTCAGTTGGCCCAAGTTTTTTGAGTCTATTTTTAATGGCAATCCTATCATTTACTGGTATTCTTAAATAAGCCTCTCTTTTTTCAAAATCTTCAATTTTGCTATATTTTAATATTGACATTGATACAACTTCATTTCCTGTTTCAAGTTTCATTCCTCTTACTCCTGAAGAACTTCTACTTTGAAAAATACGAAGAACATTTAGAGGGAATCTTATACATTTACCAAATTTTGAGGATAGCAATATATGATCATCATCATCACAAAGGGCAACTTGTACAAGCGAATCGCCATCATCTAATTTTATTGCTATTTTACCATTTGATTGAACATTCTCAAAAGCATCCATTAAATTTCTTCTAATATTACCTTGTTTTGTTGCAAATAATATATTTTTTCTTATCCATTCTTCCTTATTACTACTCAATGGCAACACAGTTGTAATTTTTTCATCTTTTTCAAGTGGTAATAGATTTACTATTGCTCTACCTTTTGAGCTTGCATTGCCCATTGGTAGTTTATAAGTTTTTAATCTATACACTATACCTTTATTTGAGAAAAATAGAATAGGCGTATGTGTATCAGCAATAAATATATTTGCTGTTAAATCTTCATCATTTACTGTAATACCTGATTTGCCTTTACCACCACGATTTTGAGTGCGATACGTTGATAGTGGTATTCTTTTAATATAACCATTAACTGTAGTTATTATAACCATATCTTCTTTTGGTATTAAATCTTCCATATCAAAATCACTGTCATCTTGAATTATTTGGCTTTTTCTTGGAGAACCAAAATTTTCTTTTATTTCAATAAGTTCTTTTTTAATAATACCCATTAATTTATTGTCATTAGCAAGAATTTCTAAATAATTTTCAATTCTTTTTGAAACTTCATTAATTTCTAAATCGATTTTTTCACTTTCAAGACCTGTTAATTTTGATAATTTCATATCAAGAATAGCTCTTGCTTGTTCTTCTGTAAAGAAAAATCTATTATTTTCTACCTTATTTCGCCTATCTTCTATGAGTTTAATTAAACTGATAACAGATATTGCATTCCACGATCTTGACATAAGCTCATTTTTTGCTTCAGTTGTGTCCTTAGATGATTTAATTAATTTTATTATTTCATCTATACTATCAACAGCAACTCTTAAACCTATTAAAATATGTGCTCTTTCTCTATCTTTTTGCAATAAATACTCAGTACGTCTAGTTACAACTTCTTTTCTAAATTCAGTGAATAATCTTACTATATCTAGTAATCCTAATAATTCAGGTTTTCCTTTGTTTAAAGCTAACATATTTACAGGAAAATTTGATTGTAAAGGAGTAAAAGAATACAATTGATTAAGTATTACTTCACTAACAGCATCTTTTTTAAGTTCTATTACTATTCTTATACCTTCTTTACTAGATTCATCTCTTAGATCTGAAATGCCTTCTATTTTTTTTTCTTTAACAAGTTCTGCAATTTTTTCAACAAGCTTTGATTTTATTACTTGATATGGAATTGATTTAATAATTATAGTCTCTCGTCCTTTTTTTTCTTCAATATATGTTTCACCCCTCATTATCACAGAACCGCGGCCTGTTTTAGCAGCTTGTAAATAACCACTTTTTCCTATTATAAGACAGTTAGTAGGAAAGTCTGGAGCTGGGATTATTTCTACAAGTTCTTCTACAGTTATATCACGATTATCTATATAAGCTAAAACACCATCTATAACTTCACAAAGATTATGTGTTGGAACATTTGTGGCCATACCAACTGCAATACCTGCGCTACCATTTACTAATAAATTTGGAAATCTAGTTGGTAATATTGAAGGTTCTTTTTCAGTACCGTCATAGTTTGGAGTAAAATTAACAGTATCTTTATCAAGATCTTCCGTCATTGTGCTTGTTATTTTTTCCATTCTAGCTTCGGTATACCTCATGGCAGCCGGAGGATCATCGTCTATCGAACCAAAATTACCTTGACCGTTTATAAGTGTCACGCCCATTGAAAAATCCTGAGCCATTCTAACTAGTGCTTCATATATAGAACTATCTCCGTGAGGATGATATTTACCCATAACATCACCGACAATTCTAGCACACTTTTTAAATGGCTTATTGTATTCATAACCACATTCATACATTGAATATATTATTCTTCTATGTACAGGTTTTAAACCATCACATACATCTGGTATTGCTCTTGCGACAATTACGCTCATTGCATAGTCAAGATATGACTTTTTCATTTCGTTAGAAATATCTACATTAACTATCTCTCCGTGTTGGTATTCTGCTTCTTCCGACATTATAAATTAAGTTATTTTTTAAATGATTAAATGTATTATAAATAAAAGTTAATCTTTTTCAAGACATACTAGAATTTTATAAGAAAATTAATAAACCTTGAATTTTTAACAGATAAAATTATCATTTTTTTTATAAAAATGATAAAAATTATGTCCAAAATAAGCGACTTTATAAAAAAGAAAAAAAATGAAAACGGACAATATAAAGCGAATTTTGCCAATCCATATAAAAGATTTATATCATACGCAATAGATTCAACAATAATTTACTCAATAATTGTGTTACTGTCATTTTTTATAGTTAGAGATGATATAAGAGAAGAAATTAGAAATTTTGATGAAGAAGAAAGCACAACTTTTGAGATAAATAATAATAACATAGTTAATGTAGAAAATTCCAAAAATACACTTGAAAAAAAACATAGTATCATAGAAAAAATAGTAACAAAAAAATTAATACAAAGCAAATTATTTAGATATATAGCATTATTTATACCAGTAATTTACTATATGTATTTTTTATACTACAAACAAAGGACTTTAGGAGAAAATTTATTAAACTTAGTTGTGGTTAGAAGTGATGGTCAGAAATTAAATTTTAATGATGTTTTTAATAGGGTATTTTTGTTTATAATTTCAAAAAATATTTTTATTGCTCCAATTACAATAATTTTACCAATTTTTACAACAAAGAATAAAATTACTTTATATGATTTTTTCACAAATACGTATGTTATAGAGGTTTTTAATGAATAAAGCAATAGTATCTACATCAGCATATCCTTTTCATTTTGGACATAAAGATTTATATAGACACGCAGTTGAATTATTTGGAATAAAAAATGTAAAAGTTGTAATAGGAAAAAATCACAATAAAAACTGTGATTTTAGTACTGTGAATTTTCATATGATTCCTTATGGAATACCTTTTGAAATTGCAGAAAATATAACATTGTCCGACTATTGTGAAAAAAATGGTGTAAATTATATGATTAGAGGTATTAGAAATAATGACGATGTTAATTATGAATTGACTTTAAATTATATAAATAAAGAGCTTAAACCTGGTTTAAAGACAATTTTTTTTGCAAGTGATGAGAAACTTAGTAATATTTCAAGTATATTAATAAACGAACTTTTAAGATATAAAAAATTTGAGACAGTTAAAAAATTTATGAATGAAGATGCTATGTATAGATTTTTTTATAGGAAACCTGAATTTATTGTGTTTTTTGGAAAATCTTGTAATGGCAAAACAACATATATATCAAATAATTATGAAAATAAATTTATAAATATTGATTCAATATTTTGGGATGTTTTTAAGTTATGTTTTGGAGAGAAAGAAGTTGAGACTGTAAAAAAAATAAGTCATGAATTAATATATAATGGTGAAAAAATAGATAGACTTATTAATAATTATTCTAATGAAAAATTTTGGCTGTTATTATTAGATTTTATAAGGAATAATTATGAAAAATTTGATTTTTCAGATAAAGGTTTTAATTACAAAGGATATATTGTCGATTTTTCATCTATAGGTTGTTATTGGAAAACAATACCAAGTAAAATTAGAAGTTTATTTTATCTTATAAAAATTAAAACAAATAATCGTAAGGAATTTATTTCAAATAAAAAATTTGATTCAAAAATTCATTTTTTAGATTATAATTACAAAGATCCAGATTATTTTGATAATGTAATAGTTATATGATAAAAAATACATATTATTATGGTATATTTGCCGAAAATTTTATAGTTTTTATATTATTATTAAAAGGATACAAAGTACTTGCTAGAAGATATAAAACGCATTTTGGTGAAATTGATATAATTGCAACAAAAAAACATACAATCACAGCTTTTGAAGTTAAGGCTAGAAAAAATAAGGAATTACTAACCACAGAAATTGTTTCAGAAAGACAAAAGTATAGAATAAATAACGCACTAAAAGTATTTTTATCAAATAATCAAAAGTATATTGATTATAATATTGGTTTTAATATTGTTTTATTTACAAACATCTTTAATTTTCGGATTTTAGAAGGGTATTTTTAATGGAACAAAAAAAAATTATAATTTCTACTGGTGGAACAGGTGGTCATATATTTCCAGCAATAGTTTTAGCTAAATATTTAAAGAAAAACAAGTTTGATGTTTTGTTAATTGGGAATAAAAAAATTAGTGATTATATAAAAAAAGGCGAATTAGAATACAAAATAATTAATAGTGGATATAATTTAAAAAGTTTTAAATCAATCAAAAATATTATCTATGGCATAATACAAAGTGTAAAAATATTCAAAGAATTTAAACCAGATCTTGTAGTGGGGTTTGGGAGTTATGCGACATTGCCAGTGTTAATAGTAGCTTATTTTAAAAAGATTAATCTTTATTTACATGAGCAAAATTCTCATATTGGAAGAATAAATAGATTTTTTTCAAAATATGCAAAATGCATATTTACATCATTTCAAGAAATATATGGCATAAAAATAGAATATAGCAGCAAAATAGTTTTTTCCGGAATTCCTATAAGAGATGAAGTAAAAAGTTATAGTAATACTATTTATAAATATCCTGAAAGTGATGAAAAATTTAACATATTAATAACAGGTGGAAGTGGAGGCGCTAGCTTTTTTAGTAATGAACTTATAAAGACTTTTTCTTTTTTAGATAAAGATATTAAGAAGAAAATTTTTATTTATCAGCAAGTAAAAGAGATAGAAGAAATAGAATCAGTAAAAAATTTCTATAAAAGAGAAGGAATAGATTGCGAAGTAAAACAATTTTTCATAAATATGCCTGAACTTATAAGTAATAGTCACATAATAATAGCTAGATCTGGTATAGGTACGGCAAGTGAAATTTCAGCAATAGGTAGGCCTGTTATATTTATACCTTCTCCAAATGTTGTAAATAATCATCAATTTTATAATGCTGATTTTTATAAACGCAGTAATGCTTGTGTTCTTGTTGATGAAAAAACATTTATGCCACCAAATTTTGCAAACTTACTTAAAGAATTGTTGTTAAATAAACAGAAATTGGAGGAATTGGCTAACAATATAAAAGCTTTAAGTGTTAAGAATGCTGAAGAAACAATAGTAAATTATTTGGTATAATTTGGAATAAATTTATATTGTTAATTTGTTAAAACTATGGCTAACTTTGTATTTTACAATTATTATTATTTTAAATGTTTTTTTAATTTTATATATTGTGATTTTAAAAAATAAATTAAAACCAATCATCTGGCATACTTGCCCTAAACCTATAACATCTCCCAAAAATTATAACCTCTATAGACGCTGAATGAAGATGAAGTCTATTTGATATTTTATTTTTAATATTTTTGTTTTTACCATATTTGTAGTCACCAACAATAGGATGTCCAATTTCTTTAAAATGGACTCTTATTTGATGAGTTCTACCAGTCAATATTTCAATATCAACTAAAGACATATCGTATTTTTCGTAATATTTTAATACTCTGTATTTTGTTACAGCCTCTTTACCAAGTTCTTTATCTACATATACTTTTTCAGTGCCATTTTCATATTTTTTCAAAAGTGGATAATCTATATTGCCAGATTTATTTTTTAAATTTCCATAAACCAGAGCTAAGTAATTCTTTTTAATATCTTTTTTATTTTTAAAAATATTTTTTAATTCATTAGCGTACTCTATATTTTTTGCTATTATTAATACACCAGTTGTCTCTTTATCAAGTCTATGAACAAGTTTATAACTTTCTTTTTCATGCGAAATCTGTTTTATTATATCTGCTATACTAACTTTAATACCACTTCCTCCTTGAACAGGCAACCCATATGGTTTATTTATCACAAACAAGTTTTCATCTTCATAAATTACAGATTTTTTTATTAAATTTATATATCTATCACTTACTTTTTTTATATTTACTTTTATCTTTTTATCCGGATTGTATAGAATCTTTTCTACAAAACTGGAAAATTTTATAGTATCTTTATCGAATAATTTATAATTTGTTTTTGTTTTTTTATCATTTACTTTGATTTCATTGTTTCTAATAAATCTTCTTATATCATTTAGATTACTGTTTGGGAATTTTGAAAATAGAAAATTTTCTAATTTTAAACCTTGTTGCTTAATATTTGTCTTGATAATCATATTTTTATGCCTCTTAGTTTAAAATTGAAATTTATCATAAAATTATCTTCGTTATATGAATTTACAAATGATTGCTTACTTATTTCAAAGCCCATTAAATAACAATTATCTTCATAGTATAAACCACCACCATAGTATACTATCTTTTTATTTATAATATCACTATTTATATTTGCTCGCATTTTGAATTTTTTCGTTATATTATAAGTAATAGCAAAATGGACCTGTTTTTGTTTGTTTCTTATTTTACTATCATAATTTCCAACAAAAACATATCCAACATTGTAGTAAAATTTATAAAAAGCTCCGCTTATTATAAATTCTTCCCTGTTTTTTCTATAAGTTAGATGATCATTATTTTTTAAATAATCTATATTAAATATATTCTTGTAATTAAATGACAAGCCAGACAGTATATCTGAAAAATTATCTTGAAAAAAACTTATTTTATATTCTTTTGATATATTATTTTTATAACCTTGACCTACAATTATTTTGAATTTACCATATTCATAAGGTATTTCTCCTATAATTCCATAATTAATCCTAGTACCATTTTCAATAAGATCATATCCACTATATCTATTATTTGTAAATAAATTATTTATCGTTAACTCTGAATTTTTACTATCAATATCAACAAAATTCATGTTTTTACTGTTCCCTAAAAATACTTGTGCAATTGGCTTTATTAAGAAAGTTTTAAAAATTGGAAGTATGTATGTGGTTTTAAATTCAATTTCAGGATATATTCTATATTTAAAATTATTTTCTTTATTGTTGTAACTTTGGTTATAAACATCATTATATAAGCTTAAATTAGATTTTATAAATAATTTACCAAAAATATTCTTAAAACCTAATGTAGGTTTAAAGAACATTTTGTCATATTTTTTCCCGAAATCACTATAAGATAAAACAGCTCCAGAATTTATAGTAAAATCTAAATAACTAGGTAAATTATCATTAATATACGAATAATAAATAGCAGGAATAAAATTTGGTGTTTCTCTAATATAATTTTGCCTTTTTTCCCTTATATGCTGAAAAGCCACTATATCAAAATTTATATTATCTTTTTTGTTTATTTTAAATAAATTCGCATCAGATCTTAAAGTTTCGCTGTAGTCATTAAAATAATCCCTTATAATATATGGATCTGTTGAAAATCTTATCCTTGTCCTAAAAAATAAATTCTCACTAATTGTTACTCTGGAATTTATATCGCCATATAATCTATTATTTCTGTATACACCTTCATCTTTTTCGCTTACTTTTCTTGTATTTTTCATAGTTTCTGATTGATTATTATCAAATACATAATCAAGCCTGATATTTATAAAAAAATTTTTGGTTCTATATTTAAAATTAGAATCTATCAAAAAATTGAAATTTTGATATATGGTTGTTTCGGTATTTATGTCAATATTATCAAAAAAATATAAATCTATAGGTACTAAAACCGCATAGCCATAATTATTATTTTTTAACATATAGGGAGCAGAAAAACCAGAAATTCTATTATTAAAAGGTCTTTCTGTGATTATGTATGGTAGATAAAATATTGGTACATCAAAAAATTTTAAAAATACATGCTTTAGATACATTTTTCCTTCGTTTTTGTTTATTGTTGTCTCTTTTGAATATATTGAAAATATTTGTAAATTATCCCCGCCTTTTTTTATTTCTTTAACTATATCTTCATAATTTAAATTCATATCTAAATTATCATTGGGACAAAAATAATAATCCGAATTAGTACTTTCATAATTATTATCGTCAATTTTTTCAACCAATGGAGAAACTATACTTAAACCATTATTAAGTATAATACTAGCGTCATTAAATTTGCCTGTTTTAACATCATCAGATAATTCTGCTTTGTCAGCAATTATTTTATTATTCTCTGTATCTATAAATTTTGCTCTTTTTTCAAGATATATCTTTTTTTTATTTTTGTCATATATAACTTTATCTGCTGTAATTTTATATTTATCCCTTATAAAAATTACATTTCCACTTGCTGATATTTTTGAATTTTTTGATTCTGATATTATATTATCTGCTTCTATTACTGTTTTATTTTTATCAGATTTTGCAAATAATAAAGTATATTTAGAATAAAAAAAAATTAAAAATATGAGAAATTTCATGATGCATATTATACTATATTTCTTCCTCCTCATCAGAATCTATTGCTTGCACGTCAATAACTTCTGGTACAGCCTCTTTTATTATGTTTTTTACAGTGTTCTTTAATGTTATAGCAGAAAGAGGACAACCATTACAAGCTCCCATAAGTTTAACACTTAACACACCATCTTTGTAATCTATAAATTCTATATTGCCTCCATCCATGACCAATATAGGTCTAACTTTTGTTTTTATTATGTTTTTTATAGTCTTAATTGTATCCATATTATTTTTATAAATTTAATTTTTTGTCTTCTATGTATTTTTGAATTTTCTTAATTGCAGACTCTTCTATTTGTCTTATTCTTTCGCCAGAAACCCCATATTTTATACTCAAGTCTTTTAAGGTAGCTTGTTCTTCATCAAGTTTCCTCTCAAAAATTATTGCCTTTTCTCTTTCATTTAGAGTATTTAAAGCTTCTCTAAAAATTTCTTTTCTTTTTTTATTTTCACTTGTACTTGCAAAAATAATTTCTGGAGTTTGAGTCTTAGCTGGTATTAATTCCATAATTTCTTTGTTATCTTCATTATTGTTTTTACTTTTCTGGTTTAAAGATATATCTTTTTTATATAGACGATTGTTCATGTCTTTTACTTCATCTTCGCTGACTGATAATGTATCAGAAATATACTTTATGTTCTCGTTGTTCAAGTCCTTTTGGCCATATGATAGGATTTTATTCTTTATTTTATTTAGGTTAAAAAATAGTTTCTTTTGTGCGGTAGTTGTTCCTATTTTGACTAATGACCAACTTTTCAATATAAAATCTTGTATGTATGCTCTTATCCACCACATTGCATAAGTTGCTAATCTACAACCTTTTTCTAAAGTAAAATCTCTAACAGCTTTCATTAAACCTATATTGCCTTCGGATATCATATCCATTATAGGTAATCCGTAATTTTGATATTTGAATGCTATTTTGACAACAAGCCTTAAATGGCTAGAAATAAGTATTTTTGCAGCATTTAAATCGCCTTCCTCTTTTTTTTTGGCATACTCCATCTCTTCTTCTTCAGTTAAAACTGGAATTTTGTAAACTTCTGTTAAATATTTAGCTAAATTATTTTTCTGCTCCAGTGTTACTAGCATTACTAAATTATGATGTTTTTTATGAAAATATTATAAAACATATTCTTAAAAAAGTAAAGTTAGTGGAGTTTAAAAATATGATTAAAAAAAATATTGGAAATTAAAATAATTGCAGTTATTATTTATTTTATAAAATAAACAAAAATTTCAAAATGAATAAGGAAGATATAAGATTAATGGCAAATGCAATAAGATGTTTATCATTAGATGCAATTGCAAAAGCAAATTCAGGTCACCCAGGTTTACCACTAGGTTTTGCAGATGTAGCAACTATTCTGTTTTCAAAATTTATAAAATTTCTACCTTCAAAACCAAATTGGGCAGATAGAGATAGATTTGTGTTATCAGCGGGCCACGGATCAATGTTATTATATTC
>CALXRO010000080.1 GCA_944390875.1 uncultured Rickettsiales bacterium | reverse complement strand
AATGGAAAAGCAGTTTGAGGAGTTGAAGGAGTTAATATAAAATCAACATTTGACAAAGCATCCATAAATTCATTTACAAGCTTTCTTCTAACTTTTTGTGCTTTTAAAAAATATTTTTCATAATTTTCAGATGAAGAGAAAAAATATCCTAAAATAATTCTTTTTTTTATATTATCACAAAAACCTTCTGATCTTGATTTTAAATATAATTCATCAAGACTTTTTACTTCTTCGGTTGTTCTATGGCCATATCTAACACCATCATATCTTGCTAAATTAGATGCAAGTTCTGTATATGATAATATAGTATATAATTCTGGTACAAAATCTATTGTTGGAATTGATAATTCCACTATTTCGCAATTTTCTTTTTTAAACAAATTTAAAGTATCATTAAATTTCTCATAAATATCTTCGGATACTTTACCATTTAAATTCATAAATTCTTTTATAATTCCGATCTTTTTACCTTTAATAGATGTTGGATTCAAGCTTTCATAAAAATGTGTTTCTTCTTTTTTAACACTTGTTGAATCTTTATCGTCATAACCACATATTATATCAGTTAAATAAGCTGAATCTCTTATATCTTTTGTAAGCAAACCAGCTTGGTCAAAGGAACTAGCATAGGCAACTATTCCATATCTTGAAACTCTACCATATGTTGGCTTAATTCCAACTAAGTTACATAAAGCAGATGGCTGTCTTATAGAACCGCCAGTATCAGTACCGGTTGCAGCCAGACATAAATTACCAGCAACGGCTGCGGCAGAACCTCCAGAACTTCCACCTGGTATTAAATCACGATTATCTCCTTTGGCCTTAAATGGATTTATTGATGAACCAAAATAACTTGTTGATGTTGTAGAACCACAAGCAAATTCATCCATATTTGTTTTACCAAGCATTATATAATTTTCATCTGATAATTTTTGTGTAACCGTTGATTCATATGGTGGTATAAAATTTTCAAGCATTTTTGAACATGCAGTAGTTCTAATATTTTTCGTGCAGAAATTATCTTTTATACCAATTGGTAAACCTTCTAATTTTTTTGCCTTTTTTTGTTTTAAATTCTTATCACATTCTTTTGCTTTTTCTAAGGCTTTATCAAAATTTTTATATATAAAAGCATTTAATTTTAAGTTTTGCTCTATATTTTCAATATATGATTCTGTTAATTCCGTGGATGTAAAATCTCCTTTCTCTAGCGATTTCTTTGCTTTCAATAAAGTTAATTCTTTTAAATTTAACATATAAATACCTAATTATCTAAGACTTTTGGAACTATAAAATAATTATACATACTGTCTGGTGTGCAATCCATTAAAATTTTAACCTTATTGCCATCAGTAACTATATCTTCGTGAGCTTCTAAAATCATATCATATGGATTTGTTAGAGGTTCTAAATTCTCTGTATCTATATCGTATATTGTTTTTACGGTACTTATATCGTTATTCAATAACTCTAGTAATTTTGACTTATCTTTGTCTTTTATCTCTATTCTGGCTAATTTTGCTAATTTTTCTAGTTTTTTTTCATCCATTTAAAAAATATAAATATAGTAATATTTTTGATAATATTATTAAATATCAAAAAGGCAATTAATTTTTTATGTTTATTAAGTATTATTATTTACCATAGTAAATTAAACAAATAATTTACTATGATTTTAAATTCTAGAACTTAAAAAGTTTTGGAATTAAAGTAAAAAAATCTAATGCACTAAATTCTTCTAACTCTTCTTCTTTTTTGGTAATAATAATATTTGACAACATTTCAAGTTTCTCATAATCATATGCTAATCCTCTTAAAATTCCAGCATTAATCAAATTCATTTTTTTATGTTCTTCAATATCTGCTGCATTTTCCAACATATTTGACATTTGTTCTAAATCGTTTCCTTTAACAGCAAATAAGAATTTTCTTTTAAATTCATTTTCATCGGAATTATTACTACTTGCAAAAACACATGTAGCAGAAAATATTAGCATAAATAAACAAAAAGTTACGGATTTTAAAAAATTAATTTTCATAAAACCTCCAATTTTAATTAATAAAAAATATGTTATTACACAAAATATATTATATAAATTATTAATTAAATCAGTCAAGCTAATATTTATAACATTTATAATGATATAAAATTTATAAATATAATTTTATTCTTCTTCTTTTTTCTTTAATAACATCTCTAATTCATCTATTAAAGAGATAACAAGATCAAGACCATTTTGCCAAAAACCCTCATCCCTTGGATCTAGATTAAAAGGCTCAAGTAAGTCAACATAATTCTTACTTCCACCAGCACTCAAAAGATCTATGTATTTATTTTCAAAGTCATCAAGATCTTCAGTATATCTTGCATATAAAGAATTTACTAGACAATTACCAAAAGCATAAGAATAAACATAAAAAGGTGAATGTATAAAGTGTGGTATATAAGACCAATAATACTTATATTCATCGCTAAATTCAAATATATCACCAAGACTCTTTCTTTGAACATTAAGCCAAATTTCATTCAACCTATCAACAGATATTTCACCAAATTTTCTCTCTTCGTGTACAGTTTTTTCAAATTCTAAAAATGCAATTTGCCTAATTATAGAGTTAATCATATCTTCAATCTTTTTTGCTATTATAGCTATTTTTTTATTTATGTCTTTTTCATTATCTAATAGATATCTAAACACTAATTGTTCTCCAAATATTGAAGCTGTTTCTGCTAAAGTTAATGGCGTATCTGACATAAAATAGCCATTTGGTCTAGCAAGATACATATGTATTCCGTGTCCTAACTCATGAGCTAAAGTCATAACATCACGTGTTTTTCCTTGAAAATTTAAAAGTATATACGGATGAACGCTTGGTACAGTTGGATGCGCAAATGCCCCTCCCCTCTTTCCTTGTCTTGTTGGTACATCAATCCAATTATTCTCAAAAAACTCTTTTCCTATCTCTGCCATTTTTGGAGAAAAAGCTGAGTAAGCATTCAAAACTATTTCAACAGCTTCTTTCCATGTATATTTTTTATCATCATCATACTCCGTTGGAGCATTTCTATCAGTATGTAATA
>CALXRO010000079.1 GCA_944390875.1 uncultured Rickettsiales bacterium | reverse complement strand
ATTTTTAATTGTCCGTTTTCTACTTTTATATCATTAGGATCAACATAATCAATAGCATAAACTATGTTATTACTCTCATTTAATAAAATTAAGAATAATGATAATAATATCATTATTTTATTTGTTTTATTTGTCTTATTTGGTTTCATATTCATATTCATCTTCTCTTTAATTTTATTAAACATATTAACCTCTAAGTTGTTTTTTCATTTCATGAAATGATTATATCATATTTTTTGGATAGTGTCAAGATAGTTGTATTAAAAATAATTTAGTATTGGTTATTTTACTTAAAATCTTTAAAATTATAAGAATTTGTGATATTTACTACATATAAAATAATAATTCAAAGATAAGTAAAAAATACTTTAAATCGATCAGTAAGGAATCAATTTTAAATAATTATTCATTATGGTGCCGAAAACGTGATTCGAACACGCGACCTACTGATTACGAATCAGGTGCTCTACCAGCTGAGCTATTTCGGCATGATAAAAAAGATTATGACTTAAAATTAAGATCATCAATATTCCCACCAAAGGAATCTAACAAACTTTTCATTTGATTTTTATCCATTTTTCCAACCATTTGTATCATATTTTTCATATCTTTAAATTTTTTTATAAGACTATTAACGTCTTGTATTTTTGTTCCACTTCCATTTGCTATTCTGAATTTTCTTGAAGAATTTAATATATCAGGATTTTTTCTTTCTTTTGTTGTCATTGAATTTATTATAGCTTCTTGTTTTTTAAATGTAGTATCTTCTAAACCACTTTTATTTACTAAATCTTTTATTTTACTAGCACCAGGTAAAAAACTTATAATATTCATTAAACCACCAAATTTTTTCATTGTCTTCATTTGTTTAAGAAGGTCATTAAAATCAAAATTTCCAGAACTAACTTTTTTACCTAAATCTTCTATATCATTTTTATTCATTATTTCTTCAGTTTTCTCAACTAAAGATACTATATCTCCCTTATCAAGTATTCTTGATACTATTCTTTTTGTATGAAAAACATCAATATCATTAATTTTTTCGCCTAAACCAATATACCTAATAGGACAATTTGTTATTACTCTCATACTAAGAGCAGCACCACCTCTACCATCACCGTCTAATCTTGTTAAAACAATACTATTAATACCTATTTTATCATTAAATTCTTTGGCTGTATTAACTGCGTCTTGACCAGTTAAAGAATCTGCAACAAATATTGTTTCATCAGGCTTTAAAAACGCTTTTATTTCTTTTAGTTCATTCATCATAACTTCATCAATACTCAATCTACCAGCAGTATCAAATATTATAGTATCATATTGGCTATCAATATTTTGTTTTAAAGCTCTCTTACATATTTCAATAGGTTTTTCTTCCGGTATAATCTCTAAATTGTCAATGCCTACTTGATTTGCAAGTGTCTCTAATTGTTTCTGAGCAGCAGGTCTATATATATCTAAGGATACCAATAAACTTTTTTTATTAAATTTTGTTTTAAATCTATTTGCTATCTTTGCTGTTGTTGTAGTTTTACCGCTTCCTTGTAAACCAATCATTAATATTATTATTGGCTTTTTATTAAATTCTAAATCACCAACCTCTTCACCAAATAATTTAATTAATTCATCATTGACTATCTTTACAACCATATCACCAGGTTTTACACCACTCATGACTTTTTGACCAACGAATTCATTTTTTATGTTTTTTATAAAATCTTTAACAACTGATAAAGAAACATCAGCTTCTAATAAAGCCAACCTTATTTCTCTGGCAGCAATGTCTAAATCTGCTTCTGATAAAAACTTTCTGCCTTTTATCTTGTCTAAAACATTGTTAAAATTCTTAGTTATAAGATCTAGCATAAAATATTAATAAATTATTCCAAATCATCATCAGATTCTATATCTGAAAAATCTTCTTCTTCATCTTCTCCTTCATAATCATCTAAATCAGATTCATTATCAATATCTTCTTCTGTAATAGACAAATCTGAAGAATCATTATGATCATCTTTATCTGTTTCGTAATTATCATTTATGTTTTTAATAAATAAATTGTTAATTAACAAATTTTGTTTAATATCGTTTCTAAAAGACTCTAAATCTAATTTTTGATTTTCTATTTCAACTAAACTTTTGTTAACACTTTTTTTAGCATATTTGTTATCTTTGATATCTGTTTTAGCTCCGAGTAGAATATTCCTTGCACGATTCATTGCTACAACAGATAACTCAAATTTATTTGGTATTTTTTCCAAACATTTTTCAATTGAAACATTTTCCATATTAAACTTATAATTTGTTATTAATGATATTAATCAATGCTAGAATAGATAGTATAAGAGTCAAGATTAAATTTACTAAGATAATCTAATATTTTAAAATTACTATAAAGGTCTTGTATTTCAAAAAATCATACCTAAATAATTAACAACTAGTTATTAATTAATGAATTTTAAGGTGATTAGATTATGAGTAAAATTATAGGTATAGACTTAGGTACAACTAATTCATGTGTTTCAATAATGGAAGGTAAGAATACAAAAGTTATAGAAAACGCAGAAGGAATAAGAACTACACCATCTGTTGTAGCTTTTACAGGTGATGGTAGTAAAATTGTTGGTGAGCCAGCAAAGAGACAAGCTGTAACAAATGCTGAAAATACCATTTATTCAGTTAAAAGATTAATTGGTAGAAGATTTGACGATAAAGCTGTGCAGGATGATATGAAAAAGGTTCCATATAAAATAGTTAAAGCTGGTAATGGAGATGCTTGGGTTGAGGTAAGAGGAGAAAAATATTCTCCAAGTCAAATAAGTGCTTTTGTATTACAGAAAATGAAAGAAACTGCAGAAGCTTATTTAGGAGAAAAAGTTACTGAAGCCGTAATTACTGTACCAGCGTATTTTAACGATTCTCAAAGGCAAGCAACAAAAGATGCTGGTAAAATAGCTGGTTTAGATGTAAAGAGAATTATAAATGAACCTACAGCTGCAGCTTTAGCATATGGTCTTGATAAAAGTGGAAATAAGACAATAGCTGTTTATGACCTTGGTGGTGGTACATTTGATGTATCAATACTTGAAATTGGCGATGGTGTTTTTGAAGTAAAAGCTACAAATGGTGATACATTTTTAGGCGGTGAAGATTTTGATGCAAGAATTCAACAATTTTTAATAGATAATTTTAAAACTACAAATGGAATCGATTTATCAAAAGATAATTTAGCTTTACAAAGACTTAAAGAAGCTGCTGAAAATGCAAAAAAAGAACTTTCAAGTTCTGTAGAAACTGAAATAAATCTACCATATATAACTGCTGATGCTACAGGTCCTAAACATTTAAATATAAAACTAACAAGAGCAAAATTAGAACAATTAACAGATGATCTTATAGAAAGAACTATAGAACCATGTAAAAAAGCATTAGCAGACGCTGGACTGAAGCCTTCTGATATAGGCGAAGTTGTTCTTGTTGGTGGTATGACAAGAATGCCTAAAGTTCAGGAAACTGTTAAAAATTTCTTTGGTAAAGATCCACATAAAGGTGTAAATCCTGATGAAGTAGTTGCAGTTGGCGCCGCAATTCAAGGTGGTGTTTTACAAGGTGATGTTAAAGATGTGTTATTACTTGATGTAACTCCTCTATCGCTTGGCATAGAAACAATGGGAGGAGTATTTACAAGATTAATAGAAAGGAATACAACAATACCTACAAAGAAAAGTCAAGTATTCTCAACAGCTGAAAATAATCAGCCTGCTGTTACTATAAAAGTTTTTCAAGGAGAAAGAGATATAGCTGTATACAATAAGTTATTAGGTGAATTTACGCTTGATGGTATTCCACCAGCTCCAAGAGGTATGCCACAAATAGAAGTTACTTTTGATATTGATGCTAACGGTGTTGTTAATGTTTCAGCTTTAGATAAAGGTACAAATAAAGCACAAAATATAACTATAAAATCATCTGGTGGATTAACTGAAGAAGAAATAGAAAAAATGATGAAAGATGCTGAAGCAAATGCTGCAAGTGATAAAGCTAGAAAAGAACTTGCTGATGCTAAAAATCAGGCAGATACTTTAATTTATTCTATAGAAAAATCTATGAAAGATTATAGTGATAAACTTTCAGAAGATGAAAAAAAAACAATAAGTGATGAGATAGAGGCTACAAAAAAAGTTATAGAAGGAGAAGATCTAGAAGCTATAAAAACAGCTACAGAAAAATTAACAAATGCTTCAATGAAACTTGGTGAGAAAATTTATCAAGATCAACAAAATAACTCTTCAAATGTAAATTCAACTGCTGGAACTACAAATGATGATGGTTCTATAAATGGAGAATTTGAAGAAAAGAAATA
>CALXRO010000078.1 GCA_944390875.1 uncultured Rickettsiales bacterium | reverse complement strand
TAGTAATTAATGAACAAAAAAATATAAGCAAATAGCTCTATATAAATGAAAATTTCAGAAATATGTTAACGTTGGATAAATTATCAATAATTATTTGATTTTAAAATAAAATATTATATATTTGTTCATATATATGAATACATTTTTTAATATATGTCAGTAAATAAGGTTATTTTAATAGGAAATGTAGGTAAAGATCCAGAAATAAGAACCATGAACAATGGCAATGAAGTAGCACTATTTAGTTTAGCAACATCAGACTATTGGAAAGACAAAAATACTAGAGAAAAAAAAGACAAAACAGAATGGCATAGAATTGTTGTTTATTCTCAAGGCCTTGTTAGCGTAGTGAAAAATTATGTTAAAAAAGGATCAAAGTTATATTTGTCTGGTTCAATACAAACAAGAAAATGGGTCGATTCTCAAGGGGTTGATAGACATTCTACCGAAATAGTTTTACAAGGTTTTACTGCTGAGTTGCAAATCTTAGATTCAAAAAATTCAAATAATCAGAGTAGTAATACAGGTTTTGATGAAGAATATTATAATTCACTAAATGATAATATTTCTGATATGGATAACAAATCAACCAATTCTTCTGATTTTATAGATGAAGCAATTGATGATGACATACCATTTTAATCACTAGGAGCCTTATATGAGCGAAGAAGATACTCAAACAAATAATGGAGCAGATTTGATGTCTGATTTTATGCAAACACAAGCTGCTGAACAAGGAAATAATGACAAAAAGTCTAATGAACCAAAACCAAAAGAAAAAAATGCTCTTGAGAAAGCAAGAGATAAAGAAAAGGAAGAGAAAAAAAAGGAATTAGACGAAGCAAAAAAGAATTCCATGTATAATGCTTCTAAATATAGAGGAGCACAAGCTAATATGATGATTGCAAGAGGTAAGAATATGATATTTGCAATTCCATTTATAATAGCTGGAGTGTTAGTTCTTATTGTTGTAGTTAAAAACGGTGGTAACTGGATAAGAGGAGGTATGCAGTTTACAATCAAAAAATTAATAGGTGGTTGAAATACATTTTAAATATCATGTTATATAATAATTTTAAAAATATCTCATTATTGTTATGTTTTTTTTGCTTTTCATGCGTATCTCTTAAAAATGAAAGAGTCAAGTTAGAATGCAGTGATTTTGAAATTAAATTTACTAATAATAACTTTGGAGATATATTATTTTTTGATAATCTAAAAAAATCACTATTATCAAAATTAAAATTAATTGCCAAAAAGAATAAAAAAAATTTAAATAATTTTGGTACCTGCGTAATGAAAATTGATGTGTCAAAAAGTAATTTTCTTTCAATAATTAACAATGAAGGAGATGCTAGAAGGGAGAATAAAAAAGTTAGCATAACATATGAACTAAGTTCATCAGAATTAACCGTATCTGGTTATGTAGATATATTCTATGGAGACAATATATCAGGTTATCCATATTCTAATTACATTAAAGAAAAAAAGAATAAACAAAATGAATTAGAAATATTGTCGGAAGAAGTTTTGATAGATATAATTAAGCAATTAAAATAAGTCTTCTTTTTGTCTCATCGGATCCTAGTATTTTCATTATAATACAAAGATCTGGACTCTGTTCTCTTCCAGTTACTAGTATTCTCAGAACTTTAGCAACATCAGATATATTACCTTTATAAAGTCCAGGATTTTCTTTATAATCCTTTATATTATCTGCATAACCTAAATTTCTTGCTATTCTTTTTAATTTTTCAAACCATAGATCATGTTCATCTTTTATATCATATATATCTGAGAAGTTTCTACTTATTTTTCTTACTTCTTCTAAATCAATATATTCCAGTTTTTTTCTAATTTCTTTTTCATCTAGTTCAAAAAAATACAATATCTCTTGCTTTGTATCACTCCATTTTGCTATATCTTTTCTTACTTTTTTTGTATTTTCTCTTTCTATTCCAAAAATTTCCAAACATCTTTCTTTATTATTTGACAACATACTCTCTAATTGCTTATCATACTTTTTAGACCAATTTAAAACATTATTATAAACTTCTTGTTTATTCATTTTTGAAATAACCTCTCTACTAACGCTATCAAGTTTTATAAAATCAAATAAAGCGCCACTTACATTCATTTTTTTTATATCAAAAGGAAATTCTGAATAACTTTTTTCTGGATTTTGTTTTCTCCATCCCTCAAAACTTGAATTTGCTAAATTAAGTAAGTATTCTATAACACTTTCTTTTGGATAACCAAGTTGATCAAAATATTCTATGTTTGCTTCAGGATCTTTTCTTTTACTAAGCTTTCTCTTTGCTCCATTTTCAATTTTTAATAACGGGGAAATGTGTGCATACTTTGGCGCTTTCCATTTCATGGCTTGAAATAATTGTATATGCAAAGGCAGAGATGGTAACCATTCATCTCCCCTTATAACTGTAGTGGTTCCCATTAAAAAATCATCTACAACATGAGCAAAATGATATGTGGGCAGACCATTTTTTTTCATTATGACAATGTCGAGCTCATTTTCTGGAAATTCGGTATTGCCTCTAATTATATCGTTAACTACTATATTTTTGTTAAAATTACCATTTGATCTGAAACGAATAACGTACTCTTCACCATTTTTTATTTTTTTTATAGATTCTTCAATGGGTAAATTTCTATATTTTGCCCAATTACCGTAGTAACCAAGTCTTGAACAATTTTGTGCTTTCTGTTGTTTGATAATGTTTTCAAGTTCTTCCTCAGTACAAAAGCATGGATAAGCCATACCCCTTTCCATTAAATCTTTTATAAATACTTTATAAATTTCCTTTCTATCACTTTGTTTATAAGGCGCATAATTACCTATTTCATTTATTCCATCTGTACCTTCATCATATTTTATATCAAAATATTCTAAAGCATTTATGATTTTATTTACGGCTCCTTCAATTTCTCTTTTTTCATCAGTATCTTCTATTCTTAGAAAAAATATCCCATCAGATATATGAGCAACTCTTTCATTAACAAGTGCAGAGTATAAATTGCCTATATGTATGAATCCTGTAGGACTTGGTGCAAATCTAGTTACTTTTTGTCCATTTTTTAAATTTCTTGTTTTGTATTTATTAAATATATTTTCTCTTGATGGTAAATTCTCACCAAATATTAGTTTAATCAAATCTTCCATATTATTTATCCTGTTTTCTTATTCTTACCATATCTCCCAATTTGATTTTTTCAATTGTTTCTTTATCATCTAAAATAACCCAAGCACTATCATTTAATATTATATTACTAACAACTCCACTTCCTATTTCTATTTCTTCAGGAGTATTTTCGTCAGTTATTGGATTATAATTATTTATAATGCTATACACTTTAAATTTATCACCCATTGCCAAGTTTTCTTTTAAGCCAAGATTTATTCTGAATATTGATTTGTTACCATAAACTCTTTTTTCTAATATATAACCATTATATAAAAAAGCATTATACAATCTATTCTTAAGTCTTGAAATTGAATTATCAAACGCTTGTTTTATTACCATTGGTATGTTTTCATTTCCATTTTTATTACTCAAAAGACCAATATCTTCAACCATCTCACTATTACCTTCAAATTTTATTGAATCAACAAGCAATAATGATGATGCATTATATATTTTTATATTACCAGCTACTTCTCCATCGTATAACCAATATCCAGGATTTATAACAGCATCTGCAACATTCATTACATTACCTATTGTTCTACCAGTTTCACATGAAGGGCTATCGCAGTTGCCAGTATTTATTAAAATTCCAGTAAGTACATTTCCAGCTAGCTTACTTACATACCTTCTTGATACTTCAGCTTTATCAAAAGAACCTGTTATTATATAATCAATTGATATATTACCTAAAATGTTATTTGGAATTTGTATAATATCTCCATTATCAATGTATTCTTTTAATTTATTTGATACTTTTTTATCTACTATCTGTATATTTCTATTTTTAACTAAAATATTTTCTAATTCTGATAAAATTGATCGATTAAGATTCAAAACACTTGCCGTTGCAGAACTATTAGTATCAAAATCAACTATAGCTATATGGATTTTCTCTTTCTTTAAAGCTTTTTTACTTGGTAGATATTTTCCTCTTTCTAAAGGCTGTATTTTATACTTATCAAAATCTTTTATAGTTGGCGAACAAGAAGTTATTTCTAACAACAACAATAAAATAATAAAAATGTTTTTATTTATCATATAAAAATCCTATATCATTACTTTCAATATCATTTTTGAATTTTTCTATACATGATTCAATAGCATTATAAAAACTTGAATCAGATTCTGATTCATAAATGTAACTATTGTAGTTTACTAATTTACCTTTACAAACTAATTTTAGCCTAAGTATCATATTTACAAAAAATTTCTTACCCATTTCTTCTTTTTTTATTAAAGAATCAATATATAGTATATTATCAGATTCATCGCTTATTTCAATATTATTTTTTTCTAAAAGTTTGTAAATATGTTCTTTAAGATTGATTAATGAGCTATCTAATATAACTAATTTAAGTTTAAAATCTTTTATTATATCATTCTTATCTTTTTCAATTGAATTATAGAAATTAATGTATTTTTTTTCATCAAATTTGCCTATTAATTTAATGGTTTCTGCCTTATTTTTTGCTATAGTTATAAATCTAATTATTTTATTAAGTTTTACTATTTTTATGTAATCATTTTTATCTTTTATAAAATTCATTTCATTCTTTATTATATTATTAACTTCTTCTAAGTCTTTAATTTGTTGATTAAATAGCTCTGATTTTGCTATACTTAACAGTATATAAAAATGTTTCCCGTCTCTGTCAACTTTTTCTATTTCATAATTTGGAAAATTTATACGAAGTTCGTCATTATTAAATGTTATCTGATTCCTTATATTTTCTAATGCAGTTAAAATAGCTTCATTCATATTAGATCCATCCCCAATACCGTAAAAATGAGTGTCATCACTATCTAATGTTTCTTCATACCAATCAGGTATACTGGCCTTAACCATACTTATATTAAATATGATAAGTAAAAATATGAAAAATAATTTTTTAGATTTCATTAATTACCGATAAGATTTTTATATACAAGATTATCTTGACTGATAATAACTTTGCTATTTTCTTTTAAAACCGTATTTTTATAAATTTCCATAGTTTTATAAAATTCATAAAATTCAGGATCTTTTCCAAATGCTTTATTATAAATATTAGCTGCCGTAAATTCACCCTCGCCTTTTATTAATTCAGCCTCTTTTTTAGCTTCAGCTAATATTATTGTACATTCTTTATCAGCATTAGCCTTAATTTTTTTAGCTTCCTCTAGACCTTCAGACCTGATATATTTTGCTTCAAGATTTCTTTCAGTTTGCATTCTTCTAAAAATGGCTTCACTGTTTTCTTTAGGCAAGTCAGCTCTTATTATTCTTGTATCAACGATTTTTATACCATATTCCTTTACTCTTTTATTTGTTTCATCTTCAATTTCTTGCATTATTTGTGTTCTTTTTTCAGAAAGTAAATCAACCATATTAAAACTACCAACAACTTGTCTAAGGCTTGATTCCAATATATTACTCAGTTGTAAAAATAAATTTCTTCCAGAACTTGAACTATTATAAAAACTTACTAAATCTTCAATTATAAATTTAGCAAAGGCATTAACTATAAGTCTTTTTTGATCTAATGCTATCACCTCTTTATCTGTTACTATTAAATCAAGAAGTCTATTATCAAATTCCATAATATTTTCAATAAATGGTATTTTCAGATGTAAACCAGAATTTTTTATTACCCTAACAGGTTTTCCAAATTGTAAAACAATCGCTTGTCGTGTCTGATGAAGTGTAAATACTGAATTTACAAGTATAAATAATAGGATCAGTATTAAAATAATTTTTGCATTTTTATTTTTCATTATCCCTACCACCATCAATATTTATATGTTTTAAAAGCCCACTAGACAGTTTCTTATCTATAAAAATCTTATCAACATCTTGCATAACTTTTTCAACACTTTCAAGATAAATTCTCTTTTTTGTTAGTTTTGGATTTTTTAAATAAGCTTCATACATTTTTGAAAATCTTGAAGTTTCACCTTGAGCTTTAGCAATAACACTTTCTTTATAACCCTCAGCTTGTTTTATTATTTCCTCAGCTTGTCCTCTTGTTTTTGGAATTATATCATTTTTATATGTTTCTGCTTCATTAATTTCCCTTTCTTTATCAGCTTTTGCAGTTTGTACATCTCTAAAGGCATCAATAACTTCTGAAGGTGGATCGACTCTTAATAGTTGAACTAATACTATTTCTATACCACTTGAATAACTATCTAATATATTTTGTAGAAGCTCTTCAACATCATGCTCTATATCAGATTTTTTACCAGCCAAGGCATCATCTATTTTTCTTTTTGCTATAATCTCTCTCATTGCACTTTCAGCTGCCATTCTTATTGTTAGCTTATTTTGTTGTATATTAAATAAATAATCACTTACATTATTAATACGCCATTGAACTTCAAAATCTATATCAACTATATTTTCATCACCAGTCAACATCAAACTTTCACTATCAACACTAACTTGTGAACCATTCTTTGTTCTAAAACCAAATTCTTCCTTATTTATATTTGTTACGGGAACTTTGTATAACTTACTTATAGGTGTTGGTAATACATAATTTAATCCTGGCTCTAAGATTCTATAGAATTTTCCAAAGTAAAGAACAACACCCTTTTGATTTGTATTTATCTTACAAAATCCAAGCATTAACCATAATATTATACATATAAAAATTATATTTAAAACATCTAATTTTATAGAAACAACTTTTGATGAAATTATATTATTTAAATCATTAACATCATTATTGTTTCTACTTTCTTCGTTTTCATCATCCCATGGGTTTTTATCAAATTTATTAGACATATATACAGTTTATATTTATTAATTTTCTGTTGGTGCGTTAAGCTTCTCCTTTAGCCTTTTTATCTTTGTTGCAAGATCTTCTTCTTGTTTTGGTTCTTCTGATTTCTCATCAATATCAGAATCTATTTTTTCATCTACATCTTCATTTTCAGTATCAGCGGATTCTTCAGATTCTTGACTTGTAATTTCTTCTGAATCTTCTGTATTTATTTCTACTTCTTTTTCATCTTCCTTTTCCTCTTCATCATTTTTTCCATATTCTTCTTCATATTCTTTTTCTTCGCTTTCCTCATTTTCTTTATCTTCTTTTTCATCTTCTATATCATCTTCCTCTTCAATTTTGTCATCATCCTCATTTACTTCATCTCCAGAATTTTCTTCCTCTTCTTCCTCTTTAATTTTATCATTCTTTTCTATTTCACTAAAAGATTCTTCGTTATTATCTTCAGTTTTTGTATCGTCGTCTTTATTTTCTTCATCAATAATATTTCCTTCGTTATTCAATGATTCATCTGATAATTCACTAGATTCTTCTTCTATTTTATTTTCATTTTCTTCAGTACTTTGATCAATAAAATTATCAATTGTATTAGAATTTTCCTCAGTTTTTTGATTTTCAACTATAGCTTCTATCGGCGTTGTCTCAAGATCAATTTCACCAGGATTAAACTCAGTATCTATTTCATCCTTATCTCTCGCAATTTCATTATTCTCTTTATCTTCTTCATCTTTATCATCACTAATTTCAGTTTCTTCGTGATTTTCCACATATTCAAATGTATCATCATCAGTGTTTTCAACTTTTTCTTCATTGCTATCATTTAAGTTTGTATCAGAACTTTCTTTTTTATTAGTATCAATTGATTTTATAATATCTTCCAGATAATTAAATTTTTTTAAAACGTTATCATTAATCTCATCTATTTTATTTTCTAAATTTGATATTTGTTCACTATAATCAATATTTTCTCTATTTTCACTAACTGAGATAGCATCTAAACTTTTCTTTACTGTAGCAACTTCGTTTATTATTGCTTTTATATATGTGTTAGTTTCAGAAATCGCTCCTTTCGTACTGTCATCTTTTAAAACTTTAAATAAGTCATTTATTTTTATAGATAGTGTATCAAACTTAGTATTTAAGTTGTCTACTGTTTCACTTTTAAAATCTGAACTTTCATCATTAATTCCTTTATTTGATGTGAACTTGTCTATGATAACATTCACAATAAAACTTACAAATGCACTTGCAATTAAAATTGTTACTGACATTATCTTAATGTTTTTTCTAACTTGTCTTAGAATAAACAATATTTTGGATTTTTCAAGAATATATTAAAATAAAATTATGAGCAAAGAAGTAACAACAATAATACTTGCAGCCGGGAAGGGTACAAGAATGAAATCAAATATTTCTAAACCAATGCATAAAATTGCCGGTCTTGAAATAATTTCACATATTATAAAAACAGTAGAAAAAATAGATACAAAAGAAACCATTATAGTTGTATCTGAGGAAAATAATGAAGATATAACTAAATGTCTAAGTGATAAAGAAAAATTAGTAATACAAAAAGAAAGAAAAGGCACTGGAGATGCAACAAAAACAGCCATAGATATTATATCAAACATAAACAACCCAGTACTCATAACATATGGAGATATGCCACTTGTAGAAAGTGAAACTTACACAAAAATGATTAAAAGAATTTATGAAGAAAATGTATCGATAGTTGCACTCGGTTTTTATACAAAAGATACAACCAATAAATATGGCAGATTTAAAATAAATGCGGATAATAATTTAGAAAGTATAATTGAATTTAAAGATGCCACAGAAGAAGAAAGAAAAAACCCATTATGTAATGCAGGAATATATGTAATTAAGAATGCAGAGTTACTAAAAAACTTACTTGAAAGAATAGATAACAAAAATGCAAGTGGAGAATATTATTTAACAGACATAATAAAAATTGCTTACGAACAAAAGCTTAAATGTGTATACTATATAGCAATGGAAAATGAAGTAATGGGTGTAAACTCAAGGAATGAATTAGCTGTTGCCGAAAAAATATTCCAAGATAAAAAGCGACAGGAATTTATGTTGTCTGGTGTAACATTACAAGAACCAAGCACTGTATATTTTTCCTATGATACAATAATAGAAAACGATGTCACAATAGAACCTAATGTATTTTTTGCCAATGGCGTCAAAATTAAAAGTGGAACAGTTATAAAATCATTTTCATATTTAGAAGATTGTGAAATAAACAACAATGTTACAATTGGACCATTTGCAAGGATAAGACCTGGAACTGTTTTAAAAAATAATTGTAAAGTAGGTAATTTCTGTGAAATAAAAAAATCTACAATAGGTAATGGTACTAAAATCAATCATCTTAGTTATATTGGAGATACTGAAATTGGAGATAACACAAACATAGGGGCAGGCACAATAACTTGCAATTACAATGGATATACAAAATCAAAAACGAAAATTGGTAATAATTCATTTATAGGCTCAAACACCATTATAATTGCACCAATTAATATTGGAAATAACACAATGACCGCAGCTGGTAGTGTTATAACAAATGATGTTATTGATGGAGCAATAGCTATTTCAAGATCAGAACAAAAAAACTTAGATCAAGGAATGATTAGATATAGGAAAAAAATGGGAGAAAAATAATGCTACAAATATTTTTACCATTATTTAATCCTAATGCTATAAGTTTTTTTGGATTAAATATAAGATGGTATTCTTTAGCATATATATTTGGTGTTATTTTTGTTTATAAATTTACAAAATATTTTGACAAGAAGTTTAATTTAAAATTTGGTGATGAAAAGTTTTACGATGATTTTGTATTTTTTGAAGTTTTAGGTATTATAATTGGTGGAAGAATAGCTTATTGTTTAGTCTACAATATCAAAGAAATATTCGAAAATCCAATTAAAATATTTGCAATATGGGAAGGTGGTATGTCATTTCATGGGGGTTTTTTAGGTGTCCTTTTATCAACATTATATTTATGTAAAAAATATAAAATAGATTTCTTAAGGTTCACTGACGTTATTTCAATATCAACCCCAATAGCTCTTTTTTTTGGAAGGTTAGCAAATTTTATTAATTTGGAGCTTTATGGTAGGCCAACAAATGTACCATGGAGCATGATATTCCCTACTGCAGATGCTCTACCTAGGCATCCTAGCCAATTGTATGAAGCTACTATGGAAGGGGTAGTTTTGTTTATTATAATGCTGTTTATAACAAAAAAAAATAAATTAAAGACAAAAGGCTTAAATTCATCTTTATTCTTGATATTCTATGGAATATTTAGAATATTTTGTGAATTTTTTAGAGAACCTGATTATCAGCTAGGTTTTATACTATTTAATAATGTAACCATGGGCCAAATATTGTCTTTGCCTTTAATAATAGCTGGCTTATATATTTTATTTTTATTAAATTCTAAAAAGTCAAAAAACTAATAGAATCAGTAAATATATACAATATAATGCAACTAAGCCAATCTCACCTCCCCACCCTCATCTCAAAATTTCTATCCTTTATAAAACTAGCTTTAGTCCAAACATATTCTGGATCCAATCCTGCATAATTACATGTTGTCAAAAAATCTCTATTATTCATATTAAACCAAAGTGTTGCTTTAACTCTATATGTATTAGCTATTTTCTTTTTAGAATTATTTTTAAGATCAATAAATGCTTGTAATATTACTGCTTTCCATAAAGATTTTTCAGGACACAGATCACTTATGTGCAAGAAATCAAGAAAATTTTCTTCCATATTTTAACTAAATAAATATTTCTATATAAAAAAGAATTTCTTATATTTATTCAGTTAGTGGAAGTATATAAATTGATAAATATTGAATAAAAAAATAATTATTAATTTATAATAAATCTAGTATTATTTATTTCTTTATTTTATTTATATTTTGAGATTTTAATATATATTATTAATATAATAAATAAAAACTAAAAACATCTAAACTTCTTTTACGCCTAACAATACAATTAATTTATATTTTATCCTACAATGAATATGTTAGTTAATTCCAACAGCTTATACTCCTGGAATTTTCTTGTTCCAGAAGCTTTTGCCCTAATCTTATTTTAGTTACATGACTTATTCCCCCTAAACAACCCAAAGCCATTTCTTTAGCCAATTGTTTTTCTTTACCAACTGCCATACTCATACAATTATCCTTATTATTTAAGAGTTGTCTATTAAATTCTGGGCTACTAAATGTTTCAAGAATTATTTCATTTTTTTTATTTTTATCATCTATTTCTTTATCATTTTGAGTAATACTTATTACATTATTTATATTATCTTTATTTATTCCAATTTCTTTATTATTTGCAATATAACTAATAATACCAGCATACAATCCTATATCCTTTCCTACATATTTTTGAAGTTCTAACATATCAAATTTTTCTGCTTG
>CALXRO010000077.1 GCA_944390875.1 uncultured Rickettsiales bacterium | reverse complement strand
TTTTTTAATTTCCATAGTAATTAATTTATTTGTTAATTGGTGCGGATAAAGGGACTCGAACCCATAAATCTTACGATACTAGATCCTAAGTCTAGCGCGTCTACCAATTCCGCCATATCCGCATATTCTAGCAAACTAAGAATATCTTTGATTTTGTTAAAAGCAAGAATGGAAAACACCATACTATTGCAAAAAAGAATTTTCATTATAGCATCACCCACATAGTAAAGTAAAAAATAATATGACAGATGAAACAAAAACAAAAGATACTATAGCTCCAGAAAAAATAGACGAAAATGGAACAGTAGAAGGAATTGAACAAAAAATTAAGAATTTGCCTAAGTTGTTCAAAGATATTACAGATATTTCTAAAATAAAAAAAGATTTTAATAAATTAGATAAAGGAAAAATAAATAAAGTAAAAATAAATAATCAAACTATAATAACCTAGGATGAATACAAAAAACTAAAGGAAGATAAGATTATTTTAAAGAATAACATTCGGAACGACTATACTTTACCGTATACCTTTAGTAGAAAATCTCATGATATTCTATTTAGTTATTTAATTAAAAGATTTAGTGATATTAAAAACATTGTAGATTTTAGTGCATATAATTCGGAAGTTAGAGGGATTAAAAAGTTTTATAATGTTTATTACATTCCAAAAAATCCTGATGAAGTTAAGAAAAATTATTGGAATCAAATTAATAGATTAAAAAATTCAAATGATGGTAAAATACACGTAGTTTTAAGAATTCTCAAATTTTCTGATGATAAAAATTTAAAGACAGAAAATTTATCAATAGGACATTTAGGATTTGCAATAATAGTAAATGGTAAAGTTTATCATTTTGATACTATTGGTAGTTGTGTTTTTCAGGATATTTAGGAAAATTAAAATTCACCAAAGAAGAGGTAAAAAATGTTTATTTAACTGATAATGTCATACAAGGTAGTTCTGATAGAACAAGTTGCATAACAATATCATATGGTACAATTGAATCGTTATTAAAGTATTTTTCAAAAAATTGTAATAAAGACATAGAAAAGTTTGATGATTACTTACAACAATTTTTTGATAATTATAAAAAATATAATGATGATGATTTTTATAGTAGAGGACTTAAAGAACTTAATGATCCGGATAACTCTGATATAGGTGGTGGAAAAATAATGCCAACACAACATCTTAAGTATATGCAAAGTAAAAACGCATTTGAAAAAATTATGGAATATATTAAAAACAAAAAGGGAATTGACGATGGTAATTTTGAAGAAAAATTAAAAGATGGAATTGAAGAAGAAAAAATGTTAGCAGGTCTATATAAAAAATCAAAAGAAGTTCAAAAAAATGGTTTAAATTATATAAATTGAATGATGAAAAAGAAATAAATAGTCATGCTTTTTTTCAGAGAATTGAAGAACTTTTTAGATTAAAAGAGATAATGAATAATTTTCTAGAGTTAATGGGATCAAAAATTCCAACTCCTCTTGAAATTGCTAATAATATAAATAGTAATAATTTTTTAAAACTAGGAAATTTAATAATAAAAGGCTATAAAGATGATCTCAAAACAGAAGAAATAAAATTTGATATTAATTTCGAAACAGGAGAAATAAATCTGATATTGTTTATGAAGGAGAATATTATCAAAATAAAGAATTATATGAAATAATTGATGATAAAAAAATTATTTGAAATAAAAGGTAGAGAAATAAAAGATGAAATAAAAATAGATGGAAAATCAATAAAAGACAAAAAATCTTTGCATTAGATGGTAAAATTACAATAGGCGAAGGTGATGATATAATATCAAAATCTTATGATGATTTTAGTAATTATCTTACAAAAAAAAATTAATGACAGAAAAATGGAAGATGTTACTAAAAACAGAACTAGAACCTACATCCACTGAAGAAGATAAAAATGCTAAATCATTTCCTGAAGAAGAAAAACCAACAAATCATGCTGTTCCTGAAGATGTTAAAAGATCTAAATAAATAGAAAACTTAAGAAAAATAGAAGAAGAAATAGATGAATATTTCCAAGGTGAAAAACCTTTCCCAGATAAGTGATATACATGATGATCCTGTATTATTTGTAAATTATATGGTTTTAAGTGGTAATGCTATTTTGGATCCGAGTAACCTATTCGTAGAAAAAAGTAACATATACAAATAGTAACAATAATTTAAGTCTACAAGAAGTATTTGAAATGAGTAGACTTGCAAAGAAACTTAATGCTTCACAAATCAATTACCAGGAAAATAAATAAGGATGATTTTATGTTTTTTAGGTATACTATATCATATAGTATACCTTTTTATCTTAAGTATGTAATTTAATTATTGCTTATACTATAACTATGTTATTCTCTTTATCTAAATCAACAATAATATCTTTATCTTCTGGCAATTCACCTGATATTATTTTATTTGCCAAAAAGTTTTCTATTTCCCTTTGAATTAATCTTCTTAGCGGTCGTGCACCATATACAGGATCAAAACCCTCTTCTGCCAAAAACTTAATAATTTTATCAGAAAAATTAACATTATAACCTTTATTCCTAAGTCTCTTACAAAGTGATTCAAGTTGGATATTAACTATATTTTCCATATTATTTTTACTTAGTCTATGGAATAGTATTATTTCATCAAGTCTATTTATAAACTCAGGTCTAAATGTCGCTTTAACATCATTCATAACATCATCAAAAACACTATCAATATCGGCTTCGTCTGGTAATCCGGATATATATTTTGAACCTAAATTTGAAGTTAATATTATTATTGTGTTAGTAAAATCAACAGTTCTACCTTGTGAGTCTGTCAAACGGCCATCATCTAATACTTGTAGTAATATATTAAAAACATCAGGATGTGCTTTTTCTACTTCATCAAACAAAATGACCTGATATGGCCTTCTTCTAACAGCTTCTGTTAATGTACCTCCTTCTTCATATCCAATATATCCTGGAGGAGCACCAATTAACCTAGAAACCGTATGTTTCTCCATATATTCAGACATATCTATACGTAATAAAGCTTTCTCATCATCAAACATAAATTCTGCTAAAGCTTTAGATAATTCAGTTTTTCCAACCCCTGTAGGACCTAAAAACAAGAAACTGCCTATAGGCCTACGTTCGTCTTGTAAACCACTCCTACTTCTTCTAACCGCATCACATATGGCTTTTACAGCCTTGTCTTGGCCTATAACTCTTGTTTCTATTAGTTTTTCCATATTAAGAAGCTTAGTTTTTTCACTTTCAAGCATTTTATCTACAGGTATACCAGTTATTCTTGATATTATTGCTGTTATATCTTCTCTATCCACATATTCTTTTGTAAGATTTGACTCATATTGTTCTTTTTCGAGTTTTGATAACTCTTTTTGTAAATTTGGTATTATTCCATACGATAATTCGCCTGCTTTTGCAAGATCTCCGTTTCTTTGTGCTACTTCTAAATTGTATTTAGCATCATCAATTTGATTTTTTAATTGATTTATTTTTTTCAGTTTCTCCTTTCCGGCCATCCATATGCTTGTGAGTTCTGATGATTTCTTCTCAAGACTTGTTAATTCCTCTGTTATTTTATTTAATCTTGTTTTTGATGCTTCATCACCCTCTTTTTTTAGAGCTTCTTTTTCTATTTTTAATTGTATTATCTTTCTGTCGGTTTCATCAAGTTCTATAGGTTTACTATCAACTTCCATCCTTATTTTGCTTGCTGCTTCATCAATTAAATCAATAGCTTTATCAGGCAAAAATCTATCTGTTATATATCTATTAGATAAAGTTGCAGCTGCAACAAGTGCATCATCTTTAATTTTAATTCCATGATGCATTTCATATTTTTCTTTTATACCCCTAAGTATAGAAATTGTGTCTTCAACGGTAGGTTCTGGTGTATATACAGGTTGAAATCTTCTGGCTAATGCTTGGTCTTTTTCTATATATTGTCTATATTCGTTTAAAGTTGTTGCTCCTATACAGTGTAAATCACCTCTTGCTAATGCTGGCTTTAATAGATTTGATGCATCCATAGCTCCATCGGTTTTACCAGCTCCAACTAATAAATGTAATTCATCTATGAATAATATTATATTACCTTCGGCTTTTTCTACTTCATTAAGTAAAGATTTTAGGCGTTCTTCAAATTCTCCTCTGTATTTTGCGCCAGCTATTAAACTTCCCATATCAAGACTTAATATTTTTTTATTTTTTAAACTTTCTGGAACATCACCATCAATTATTCTTTCAGCTAGACCTTCAACTATGGCAGTTTTACCGACTCCAGGCTCACCTATTAACACAGGATTATTTTTTATTCTTCTTGATAAAATTTGGATGCTTCTTCTTATTTCTTCGTCTCTTCCTATTATTGGATCTATTTTTCCTTCTTTTGCTAGTTTTGTTATATCTTTTGTAAATTTTTCAAGAGCTTGATAAGTACTTTCGGCATCTTCAGAATTAGCCTTATTACCTGCCCTTATATTATCTATTGATTTTGTTAATGACTTTATATCAATTCCTCCTTTTTTAAAAACATCTAAAACTTTATCATCTGTTTCGATTATTGCTTGTAGTAATCTCTCTATTGTTACAAAAGAATCTTTGTTTTTGTCTGCTATTTTTTCTGCTGTTGCAAATGATTTTATAACTTCGGGAGATAATCTTGGTTCATTATATCCGCTTCCGCTTATTTTAGGTAGTAAATCTATTTCCCTATGTATTTCATTAAGTATTAAATTGCTGTTGCCGTTAGTTGTGTCAATTATTTTTGGAATTAAATTGTCACTATCTTCTAACATGACAAGTAGTAGGTGCCAATTTGTTATAAATTGATTACTGTTTATGACAGCTGATGACTGGGCATTTTGTATTATTGATTTTAGTTTATTTGTGTATCTATCTATATTCATAGGAATCTTTTAACTATTTTTTAAATATATAGTAATTTTTTTGGTTAAAACAAGGTTATATTATTATAATTTTTTAGTTTGTTTTCTGATTATTTATTAGTTTGTCTTATTTATATTAAAATTATTGTAAGCATTAGTTTATAGTGTTATAGTATATAAATATATTTACCCAGGATTCTAATTTATTTTTCAAAATATATTTGTTGCCATTGATATAACTACAAAAATTATTAACAAAAGTAATAGTATTTGCAAATATATTACCAACAAGTAAAAACTTAAAATTTAGAAGATTGTTTTTATTTTTTTATGCTTCTTTATATATAGTTATATAAATATAGATTATCATAGATATTACTATTTTATTGATTAATTAATTTTTATAATGATTCAAAATTTGGTTTGTGTAAGAATATTAATTGAAATTAATAATTATTATAATACTCTTAAATAAGAGTGTTATTAATTAATTTTTTAAAAAATGAAAAACGAAAATAGTTCTTGTCCATTGAAAAATATGTCTCCAGAGATGAAGACTGTTTATTTTTTAATAATAATATTATTTGCTATGTGCATATTTATCTGGATTAAAACAGGTAGAGCAGACAGCGGCAAAAAAATAGCTAAATGGGTTGACGAAAACCCAAAAGCAATAATTGATTCAGTTCAAAGATTTGCTGAGCAACAACAAATAGAGTCTCAAAAAAAACATCAGGAAAAAGTAGATAAAGGCGTTAAAGAAAATATGGGCAAAATTATGAGCGAAGAAAATACTGGAGTTCATAATCCAAAAGGAAAAAAAGTTATAGTTGAATTTTATGACTATAATTGCGGATATTGTAAAATGGCTTCTGCCGCAATAGCAAAAGTTATAAAAGACGATAAAGATGTCAAAGTTATATTTAAAGATCTTCCAATATTTGGAGGTATATCAGAGTTGGCAGCTAAATATTCTGTCGCCATAGCTATTGCAGAACCAAATAAATTTTTTGCTTTTCATGAAGCATTAATGGAAGGTGATGCTCATGGAGAGGATGGTATAAAAGAAGCTGTAAAGAAAGCTAAAATAAATCTTGATAAAATTCTAAAAACAATGAAATCAAAGTCAGATATTATAGAAAAAAGAATAGTGGAGAATAAACAGTTAGCTAATGATATAGGCATTCAAGGAACCCCAGCACTTATGATAGGTGATGAATTTATACCAGGCTATGTAGATGCTGAGACAATGAAAATTAAATTAAGGTAAATAAATATATGAAAACCAGAATGTTACTACTAGTATTTTTATTGATAATATTGAATTCTTGTAGCACAAAACTCGATAATTTAAGAAAACAAGAAACTTTATTGGAAAGTAAGAATGATTTTAGTAACATTCTTGGTTTAAAATATTTAAGATATGCTGATGTTCTTGAAAAAAATCATGATATGGTTAGCGCAAATTATTTTGCTGAATTGGCAGAAGATGCTTTATATAAGAATAAATATGGAAAGGAATTTAAAAAAGAATTCTCAAAAGACAATCCTGATGAACAAATGGCAGATATGTATTTTCTATTTAATTGTTGGTACTACTTTGAAACAAACAATAAAAATCTAGGCGAAGCTACAATTTGTAAAAATTCATTTCTTGAGCTTTATGAGCAACTAGAGGTTGCTAGTAAAATTGGTGTTAATGATGAAGAAGATAAAATAATAGAAGATTATGAAAATAATGATATGGCAGGTCTTACAAAAAGTGAGGAAATTATATATAGAAGCCTTTTAAAAAGTAATAAAATAGACATATTTTTTGATTATGATAGTTTTAAGTTAAATAATGAAGCAAATGAAAAAATAAAAGTTTTTTTAAAGTATATAAGTAATTTTGAAACTAGTTATAAAATTCATATTATAGGTCATGCAGATAGAATTGGTAAAACAATATATAATAATAATATAGCAAGAAAAAGAACCAATACTGTATTTAATACATTGATAAAAAATGGTATTCCTAGAGACTCTATAAATATCAAGAGTTATGGTTCAAAGTCTCCTAAAATCATAACTAAAATGAAAGATAAAAACCAGTTAAATAGGCGGGTTGAAATTATTGTAGAACCTAATTTTAATAAGAATGATGTAGTTCCTCAACCAATTCGTTATATTAAGAAATAAGACATATTACTAATGACGCTAGTATTGCTGGTGTAAAAGGAAATATTTTTTCTTCATTTTTCTTAAAAAACCAATTGAATATTGCAAATGTTATTAAACCAATAATGCCAGTAATTGTTAAGAATTTTGGTAGATTTCTCAATCTTAATACAAGACCGCATATAGCAAATAGTATTTTGTCTGCATCGCCTATAATTTTTTTTGTTTCTGAATCTTTTAATAAAATTGAACATACAAATATTACAGAAAAATAAATAAGTGCACAAAATATTGAAAATAGCAAATCAATTGGATTGAATAATATATATAATAAAGCACAAAAACCAATATATATTTGTAGATATATTGGTACAACCATGTATTTTATATCCATATAAGATATAGCTAAAATAGCTATTGTCATCAATATCGCAAATATAAATTTTAAAGAAAAACCATAATGAATATACAAAATTAAAAATAGTATTGCAGATAACAGCTCCAGAATAAATTGTTCATAATTAAGTTTGTTATTACATTTTCTGCAAACGCCACCCTTTATTATGAATGATACAATTGGTATATTTATAGTATTGCAGTTATGACATTTAAAAATTTCAGCTATTATTTTTTTAAAATTTGGCATTCTTTCATCTTTTTCTAAAAATGAAATCAATCTACCAATATAAGCGCCAAAATATGTAAAAATTAAACAAAATATAAAATTTAAAATCATATTTACCCCCAAATTTTATAAATTACTATGGCTGTAGCTACAGACACATTAAGACTTTCAACATTGTTTTGCATCGTTATTTTATACAACATATCGCAATTTTTTTTAACAAGTTGTCTTATTCCATTTCCTTCATTACCAACAACTATACAAATGTTTTTATTATCTTTCAATGTTTTTATATCTTCTTTTGCTTCCCCAGCAAGTCCTAATACAAAGTATCCAATATTTTTTAATGAATTTATAGCATTATTTAAATTTGATACTTCTATTATATTTATAAATTCAGATAAGCCTACCGAAGTTTTTGTGATAACTGATATATCTGAAGGACTGTTGTATTTTGTTTTGATTATATATTTCACATTAAAGGCAAATGAAGTTCTGATTATAGCTCCTATATTATGTGGGTCTGTTAGTTGATCCAATATAATTAATCTAGGCAAATCATTTTTGTTTTTACATTTTTCATTTATAAAATCCTGAAAATCAATTGACTTCCTTTTTTTAACAAAACTTATGTAGCCTTGATGATTTACGTTTGGTAAAATTTCGTTTAATTCTTTATTATTTTTATAAAAAACAATATTTTCTGGAATTTTAATATTATTATTTTTTATAAAATCATCAATTTCTTTAATATTTGATGTATATATTTTTTCAATATCTGAAATTCTGTTTTTTAAAGTTAAAAAAAATGGATGCTTCCCATATATTATAGAATTGGAAATATTTTTACTCTTCAGTTTCTTCATTTTTTAACCCCAATTCTTCATTTTCTTCTTTATCTTCAACATTGTTATTGTTGTCAATTTTTTCTTTATTTTTACCTATTTCCGTATATATTTTTATTTTTGGATCTTTTATATAAATTTCTATAAATTCATGGAATTTTTCAGTAACTATTTTATCTAAAATTTCATCTTTAGCTTCTTCATAGGATTTAATATTTATTTTTCTAGAATCTTCAACTTTAATGATATGCCAACCTTTGGAAGTTTTTACCGGACCAGATATTTCTCCAACTTTAAGCATAAAAGCAATTTCGGCAAATTCCTCAACAGCTATTTCTTCTTTTAAAACATATCCTAAAGAACCACCATTTACTGCACTTTCTTTATCTAAAGATTTTTCCTTTGCTATCTCTTCAAAATTATTTCTTAAAATCGCCAGACTTCTTAGTCTATTTGCCTCTTCTTCTGTATCTACAAGAATATGGCTTATTTTCCTTTCTTCTTTACCATCTAGTGCTTCAACTAATTCATCATATCTTTTTTTAATTTCATATTCTTTTATATTTTTGAATATTTTTTCTTTCAAATATTTTTCTCTAACTAATCTTTTATAATATTCTTGAGCAAGAAACTTTATGTTATTATCCTTATTTATTTTTGCTCTTTTTGCTAATTTGTTTATTTTTGCATCAAGATAAACTTCTAGTAACACTGCATTTATTTCATCATCTGTCAAATCGTTTACATCATGTTCATCAATATTATAATTTTCCATAATTGTTGTTACCCTAGTTTCTATATCTTTTTCATATATTTTAAAACCATTTACTTTAGCTATTAGTTTGCCTTTTTTAATAAAATGATATTTTCTATAATGTATATAACAGCCTAGACTTATAGTAAAAGTTAATGTTAAAGATACTAATATTACAATTTTTTTTATTAATTTTTTTTCGTCTTTTCTCATAAGTTTTGTTTTCTTAAATCATAAATTACTTCTCTAACCTTACTTATTCCATAATTTTTACTATTACTTATTGTAAGAATTTCATTTCTGATAAAGTTATATTTAATGATTTCCAATTTAATGGTTTCTAAACTTTTTTCAATGTTGATTTTATTAACTGTATCAATTTTTGTAGCAATTATTTGACATTCCATATCTAAATTTTCAAGCATTTGTATAAAATCAAAATCAACCGCAGTTATTCCTCTTCTTATATCTAATAGTAAAAATAAAATTCCAGATTTCTTTAATAACAAATAGTCCATGATTAAATTATGCCATCTTTCTCTTTCTATTTTGGAAGTATTAGCAAAACCATAGCCTGGCAAATCAGCAAAAACAAGATTTTTGTCAATTTCAAAAAAATTTATTTCTTTCGTTTTACCTGGATTTTTCGATGTTTTTGATATTTTTGTATTTGTTATTGAATTTATAAGACTTGATTTTCCAACATTTGATCTACCTATGAAAGCTACGTTGCAGTGTTTGTTTATATAAAATTGATCTTTTTTTGCAGCACCAAGTATAAATATAGGCTTATTTTGCAAAAAATAGTTATCAATTTTATTCATAATTAATCCTCATCTAACATATCTTCAGTTAAACCATATTTATCAAGAATTTCTTTTATTGTTTTTTCAGTTTCTTGTATTTTTTCTTGATTTCTTGTTTTATATGCGTTTCTTCTTGCCATTTCTATTTTCTTCTTTAAAGCCATTTTTTGTTCTCTTATTTGTTTTTCTGTTTCGTCTATTGCTTCATCAACTTCTTCTTCATTTGGTTCTTCTATTTTATCATAACTAGACATTCTATCCATACATTCACTGAAGAATGCTTGAAAACTAGCTTGTCTTTCAGATTCTTGTTCAGATTTTGAATATATTTCTGATTCTTGCTCAAATTTTGATTCTTCCAAATTATTTATGTTCTCTTCTTGTTCTTTTTTTGCAATAAATCTGTTATTTTCTTCATTATCAACCTCTTTTAAAAACTCCTTGAAACGATCTTTACTTGATCTTACTGATAATTCCAAATATTTTGAATATTTATTTAAATCACCAACATCTTCTTTTCTAAAGATAATATGTATTACAGTCAACGATAATAATGTATTAATTATTACTATAACTATTGTTTCTAGTAATAATTGATAACTAAAATTTGAAAAACAAACACCAAATATAAAAAAATTTATACCATATATATTTATTATATTAAATGCGTGTAAAGATATTCCTACATCATTAAAATATCTTAATAATAATATTATACCACATGTGATAAATATTAATGAAGTAATAAAAAATAAATAACAAATATAAGTAATCATTCTAAAATACTCTCCTTAATTTTTTCAAATGTTAAAAATACAAGAAAATTAGAGAGCATAATTATCAAAACAAAAACTGTTATATTATTCCAATTTAAAAAATAAGTTGAAAAACCGAACATTAATACAGTTAGTATATTAATTATCGTATATAAATATATTTCTGTATTTTTTCTAAAATTGTTTAAAACAAGTCTAAAAAATAATAATAATACAAATATGAAAAGGAATATGATGAATATACTTATTATATTTTTCATTAGCTTTTACCGTATATTTTGTAGTCTAAATTCTTAAAAGTATCAATAATTTTTGTTCTATTATAATCATCTGAAGCCAATGAATGAATTTTTATATGTTTATTATCAACAAGCGATATTAATATATTAAAGTTAAGATTAAGGCAATTACAGGTCGTGACATTTTCTGCCCAATTATTTTCTTCTAATTCAAAAGTATCTGTAATAACTAATAATTTTATATCTGAAAAGGATAATTTAATTGTATAAAAAAGATTTATAAATAAATTAAAAATAAAATTACTTATTATTTTCTTATAAATATTACTTTTAAATATCTGGGAATCAGTGTCTGGATATAATAAAAATGCTCTTAAAGATATAATTGTTACTATAATTGATATTATCATACTTAGCCATAAACTTGGGACTATTAATGCATTATCCAATAGTAAAAATATAAAACTTAATAAAAAATTTCCAAGAAAAAAAACTACTAAAACCAACATCTGTGTTTAATTTTAAAAAAATATATTATATTATACCAATAATAATATTTAAGAATTTTATTACAATAAATAATAATGAAATCATCACATAATTTTAAAAATTTATCAAAAAGAAGTGTAGCTAGATTTGTGGCATGCCAAGCTCTTTGTATGTATTTTGATAAAAATAATGAAAATAAAGATATTAATTTTATTTTGAATGCGATTGGAAAATACTATTTAGAAACAAATTTTTTGGATAAAAATAATAAGAATAAATATGTAGATGTAAAAGATGATGAATTTACGATAAATTTGATAAATGGTGTTATAGATTATTATGAAGAGTTTGATATTATTATAGAAAAGTTTTTAAATAAACAAGACACTGTGGAAACACTAGATGATGTAATATTGCAATCATTTAGACTAGCTATTTTTGAATTAAAAAATTATGTTGATACGGATAAGAATATAATAATTAATGAATATGTTGATATAATAGCAGAATTTTATGAAGGTGTCTATGTTACATTTGCGAACGGGATTTTAGACAATATTGCACTATATTTAAGAGAGAATAAAACTAAAGAAATAAATAAACATGATGATGTTAAAGTAGAAAAAATTAAAAAAACTAAATTTAGAAAGATACTTAAATTAAAGAGTTGTTTTCTATTTGTTCTGAATTTTTCTAACTATTTCTCTAACATTTTGTGACTTACTTTTTTTCATCACAAGGATATAATCTCCTTCTTCAACCACTACAAGATCATCAACATCAGAACAACATACTATTTTATTTTTTGAACTTATATAGCAATTATTAGTATTATTAAGAACCACATTGCCATAAATCACATTTTCATCAACTGTTTTATTATTATTTATATCAAATAAAGATTTATAACTACCAACATCACTCCAAATTACATTCATAGATACAACAGCTAGTTGATTCTTATTTAATTTTTCTATTAACGCATAATCTATTGATATATCTTCACATTCTTTAAAAGTATCGTTATTCAAATAAACTATATTATCCTTTATTTCTGATTTTTCTAATGTATATTTAACTAAATTATTTAATTTTGTTGCATAATTATCAAAAAGATCTACCATGACTGAAACTTTACACATAAATATACCAGCATTCCAAAAATAATTTTTATCTTTTAAAAATTCTATAGCTTTTTCTAAATCAGGTTTTTCAGTAAAATTATCAACTACATATGAATTATTACTAATTTTCTCACTGCTTTTTATATATCCATAACCTGTTTCAGGATATGTTGGTTTTATACCAAAACATACTAATTTATCTTTTTGTGCTAGACCTTCACCTTCAATCAGAAATTCAGTAAATCTATCAACATCATCAATATACGCATCTGATGGTAAAAATAAAGCTATATCATTAGGTCTTTTATGTACTAAATAGTTTACAACACTCGCAATTGCAGGTGCCGTGTTTCTATTTATAGGTTCAAAAAAAATTGTTGCTTTATATAAATTGTTATTTTTTAGTTCTTCTAGTATTAATTCATTGTATTTTATATTACTAAGAATTATAGGTTCTGTGTAAATATCTTTATTTTTAAATCTTAAAATTGTTTCAGTAAATAAAGTATTGTCATTAATTAATTTTATAAATTGTTTAGGCTTTTTATTATTAGATAAAGGCCAAAGTCTAGTACCATTTCCACCGGAAAGTATGATAGGTATTATCATGTATATTGTTTTATTTTCAATAATATATAAATTATAGTCAGGTTTTTTATTAAAACAATATGAAAATTTTAGT
>CALXRO010000076.1 GCA_944390875.1 uncultured Rickettsiales bacterium | reverse complement strand
GCAGGCCTTTCTATAGGAAGCCTTTTCTCAGGAATAATCTGACTTTTACCATCTAATGGTTCACATAAACCATTAATTACACGTCCTATAAGATTATCACTAACAGGTATTGTTAAAGGTTTTCTTGTTCTTCTTATCTTATCTCCAACTTTTATATCTTGAGTTTTTTTTAGTAATATTATTTTTACAATGCTATCTTTTATTACTGATACTATACCAAGGTATTTTCCAGATATTATTACACATTCATCAGATGATATTCTAAAAAAGCCAGTAGCTGTAACTATTGAATTATTTACCTCAGTTACAATACCTTCTTCTTCAAAATTTACAAAATTTATTTTTGAATGATTAACAGTACTTTGAATTGAACTGTTTATTTTATTAAGAATTCTGTCTTTAAATATCATTGTAATACCTTTACATTATTTGTTCTAACTTCTCTTGAAATTGATATATTATGTTTCTTACATTTGAATTAATAGTTAAACTACCTATTGTTATTTTGTTACCCAATATAACATCTTCATTTTGTATAAACACTATTTCCTTGTTATTATCGACACCTTTATTTGTAAATGTTTTTCTTATTAATTCTTTTTGTGTTACATCCAATTCAAAACTTGAAATAAATTTAATTTGTTTCTCAGTTTCGTTGTTTATTCTTTTTATAACTTCATGAGAAAAATTATTTATTTCATCTATAAATTTGTTTAAGGCAGCATTTTCAAGCGAATTATTAGTCAAAGAAACAAAAGTATCTTTCAAAAAATCACTTATATTTAACAATATATTTTTAGCTATATTATCTGCTATAGTGGATTTTTCTTCATCAAATTGTCTTAAAAATTCTTCCTTTATTTTCCCAATTTCTAATTCTACTTCTTCTGTTTTTTGCTTTTTGTATTCCAATATTTCACTATCTATTTTTTCTTTCTGATTTTTTTTATATTTATCAATTTTTTCAATTTCACTTTGATATTTATTGTTCGCCTCTTCTGCTTCTTTTAATTTATTTTCTGCATCTTCTATAGAAGTTTTTATATACTTTTTTCTTTCATTTATTGTATTAATAATTGGTTTATATAAAAATTTGCTTAATAAAAACAACAAAAGCAAAAAATTTATGATTTGAACAATAAAAGTAAATAAATCTATACTCATTTATATACCTAAATATAATTATAATTTTTCTAAAAAGAAATTCCAAAAAGGATTACTAAAAATAAGTATCATTGCCACAAGTAAACAATATATAGCCGATGTTTCAATCATAGATAATGATATAAATAAAGTAGTAGATATTTTACTTGATTCATCTGGTTGTTGCGCAATTGATTGTAATGCTTGTTTAGCAACTAAAGATTCACCTAGACCAGTTAATGAGGCTCCTATACCAACAGCTGCTGCTGATGCTATTATTGATACAGAAGCTATAGTAACTAAATTTTCCATTTTTTACTCCTAAAAATTAATAATTTAATCATTTAAAGACATCATCATAATTGCTAATGTTGAAAATATATAAGCTTGTATAATTCCACTTATCATTGAAAGTATATTTATTAAAACAGGAAAACCTACAGATAAAAATGTTATTTCCAGTATTATTGCAATAACAACACTTGTACTAGTTATATTTCCATATAGCCTTATTGACATTGATACAACCTTAGCAATATCACCTACTATATTTATAGGTGCCATTATAAAAATTGGTTCAAAATATTTTTTAAAAAAACATAATCCTTTTTCCTTAATTCCAATAAGTATTGCAAATATAAAAGTTGTTATAGCTAATGCAACTGTCGTAGAAAGAGAACCAGTTGGTGAACTACTAAACGGTAACAACGAAATTAAGTTTGTGAGTATTATAAATAAAAATAATGTTGATATAAACGGAAAAATTATATTTGTTCCAATATTTGTTCCACTATTTATTTGTTTTTCTATAAAATCAATAACTAATTCTGAAATTACTTGTAATGTTGAAATGCTCTTATTATTCAATTTCTTATTTTTTATATTTTTTTTTACAAAAATTGAAAATATGATTAGTATAGCCATAACTATCCATGAAAATAGTATCGTAGCATTTATTTTAAAAATACCATTTTGGTAATATATAATCTCATCAGTTGTTATTTGCATTTTTCATCCTTTTATTTTTATTTTTAAAAAAATTCTATTAATAATTAATCCAATTGCAAGAAAAAATATACTAATTGGTATAAATTTCGACATAATATAAAATATAGTGCAAATAATAAACATTCTTAATAAAAAGCTCAGATTTACTACCCAAAGTTTTTTGTTTTTTACAAATATATTTACAGTTATTTTAACCCCTAAATCATTCATAAAACCAATAAAAAAACCCAATAAAATGTAAAAAAAATAATTAACCATAATTATATCTTTATATTTTTATTAAAAATACCAATTCCTATGTTGTTCAATGTATTTTTTAATTTCTTATTAAAATCTTTATTACAATTTTCAATTTTAAAATTTTTATTATCATCAACTTCAAAAACTGATATTTGTAATTCTTTGCCACATTTAACTATTGCTCCATGTCTTAATTTTAATATCATTATCTCATCATTATTTTTGACAAATTTTACTATGCTATTATCAAAAGAAGATAAATAATCTATATGATTCGGTAAAATTGTATAATTTCCTTCTCGCCCATTTATTGATATTTTTTTTATAACTTCATTTATAATCAGTTTCTCTGGTGTGTAAATTTTCAGATTTAATATATTTTCCATATTATTTTTCCTCTTTTAAATCTGCTAATGAACCTATCATAAATAAATTTTGTTCTTGTACATCATCTAAGTCTCCATTTAGTATAGCATTACAATCTTTTATTGTCACATCTATGGGAACAAATTTACCTTCTAAACCTGTAAATTGCGTTGTAGTAAAAAATGGTTGCGTTAAATATCTCTCTATTTTTCTCGCTCTTGCCACTGTTATTCTGTCTTTTACAGATAATTCTTCTAAACCAAGCATAGCTATCATGTTTTTGAGACTTTCATATTCTGCTAATATTTTTTTAACAGCTTTTGCACATTTATAATGTTCTTTTGACACTATTGATGGTGTTAGTATATTTGATGTCGAATTTAATGGATCCATAGCTGGATATAATTTTTGACTAGCTCTTTTTCTTGATAAAGAAACTGTAGAAGATAGATGTGAAAATATATGTGTTGTTGAAGGATCTGTAAAATCATCTGCTGGAACATAAATTGCCTGTATTGATGTTACAGAAGCATCTTTCGTACCAGATATTCTTTCCTCTAATTCTGCTATATCACTAGATAAAGTGGGTTGGTAACCAACATTCGATGGTATTCTATTCATCAGCCCAGATACTTCATTACCTGCTTGTACAAATCTAAATATATTATCTATCATTAATAAAACATTTTGTTTTTTTTCATCCCTAAAATATTCTGCAGCAGTTAATGCAGAATAAACAACTCTAAGTCTCGTACCAGATGGTTCATTCATCTGACCAAAAAACATAATCGTCTTATCTAATACGCCTGCTTCTTGCATTTCATAATATAAATCATTTCCTTCTCTACTTCTTTCTCCAACGCCACAAAAAACACTTATACCATCATAGTTTAAAGCCATATTATTAATCATCTCTGTTATTAGTACAGTCTTTCCAACCCCTGCTCCGCCAAATAAACCCGCTTTTCCACCGTATTCTAATGGAGCTAATAAATCTATTATTTTTATTCCAGTTTCATATATTTTTCTATTTGTGCTATGCTCTACTAAATTTATCGGATTGCTATATATTTCTCTTTCAATATTAGTGTCAATTTCTCCTTTTTTATCTATTGCTTCTGAAAATACATTCAACATTCTACCTAAAAGAGCATCACCAACTTTTATTTTTATAGGTTTTCCTGTGTCAGTTATATTTTTACCATTTGTGAGACCTATTGTTGAATTTAGTGCTATTGCTCTTATTTTTCCATCATTAAGTTCCTCCACTACTTCAAATACTACTTTGTCACA
>CALXRO010000075.1 GCA_944390875.1 uncultured Rickettsiales bacterium | reverse complement strand
TAAAACGATCCATGTTTATAATAATCACCATCATCACTTTTATTCTTAATTTCTTTTTCTATTTTTATTGTCAGAACTGAATTTTTTAATTTAATATCAATATCATCCATATTAAAATCATTAGGTAATTTTATTTCAACTTCATATTCTTTATCATCTTCATCATAGTCAGTTTCAATTTCAAATTGATTGATATTCTCACGTCTTCTTAGATTTTTTCTATTTTCTTTTTTAGATTCTTTATTTTTTTTATCTTTTTTTTCTTGTTTTTTACTATCTTGTTTTTTTTCAAAAAATTCCTCTTTTTTAATTTCTTTACTATCGAAATTAACGAAATCTCTATAATTTTTATCCATCATATCATCAATAATATACCTCAATTCCTCCATTTCTCTGGCAAATTCCATAAATCTTTTATTCATTTTTCTTTCAATCAAATACATATTATTATCCGTTCTACGCATATCAAAACTTAACTCATATGGATCATAATTTCTATTTATTATGGCCATCATTTTTTCTATTTTTTTATTTTGTATAAACATTATTATACAAATTATCAGCAAAACTAATATCACAAAAATCCATATAAGATTCTGTTTTTGTTGTTCATTTTTGTTTTCCATAGATTAAATCAATTTATTAATAATAAATAAAATTTTATGTTATTTTTTTAAAAATGAAATAGGTAAATTATTCTAAATCAGTACTATTTTTTTTGTTTCCTTGACTATCCGAGCAATTTCTTGAAAATTCAATACTAACACCTTTAATTATTTTAATAAACTTACTTACACTACTTTTTAAAATTTTACCTTTTTTCATAATTATATCTACTCTAATATCTGGAAATAAATGAACGATATCCTTTATTACAAGATCATTATCAATAAAATTAGATATTCTATGTATATTCGAATAAAATTGTATTCCAAGATTCAATTTTAAAAAATTACGTATTGTTTCCCAGTCACTATTTTCAAACAAAATATTACCAGTTATATCTTGAGCTTCACATATTTCAGCATATACGGATAATATTTTATCTTTATCTACTAACAACATGTTCTGTTTTCTTAAATCTTCAAATGTAATTTCAGAACCATTTTTTTTAGCTAGACTATTATTTTTATTTAGAATTATAGCTGGCCTTAAAGTAAGTAATTCTTCATGTATATATTTTGATTCATTATGTTTTCTATCATCTGGAAAATTCTCTATAGGATATATAGCTACATCAATACTGCCATCATCTAAATCATTCAAAGCATCATAAAAGTTAGAATTTTTAATAAAAAAATTGGTCATAGTATAACCATTATTACCATTCTTGTATCTATTTATACATTCAGGCATAATATTCGATATAAATGTATGGTGTCCAGATACTCTTATAGAATTATCATGGTTGTCTGAATCTTTTGAAAAAAAATAATCGTAAATACAATCAATGGATTGTACTTTTGGTTTAACTATTCCATAGAAAAACCTGGCATTTTCTGTTGGCTCAATACCACCATTTTGTGCTTTTTTAAAAAGTGGGGACTTTATTTCTCTTTCTATAGCTTGAACTTGTCTTGTCATAGTTGATTGAGAAACACCAAGCTCTTTAGCAGCACTACTAAAACTTCCACACTCATAAACCTTACAAAAACCCCTTAATGGCACTATTATATTAGTTTTATACCAAACACTTCTAATATTTTCTGTTTTCATAGAACATATAATATATGTATATATAATAAAATAATATATACTAAAGTCAATATATAAAAGTAAAACTTAATACAACGATCTTGTATTATTACAAGATCGTTCAAGAAATAAGACTAGAATAAAAGATCACCAGCATATTCAGCTATTTCATCAAGATTTTCTTCTATTCTCATGAGTTCATTATATTTAGCTATCCTATCAGTTCTACATAAAGAACCTGTCTTTATTTGACCAGCATTTGTACCTACAACAACATGAGTTATTATAGTATCTTCAGTTTCTCCTGATCTATGTGAAACTATTGTATTATATCCATTTCTTTGAGCTAAAGCAATTGTATCCAAAGTTTCTGAAAGTGTACCTATTTGATTGAGTTTTATAAGTATTGCGTTACCTAGTCCTTCCTCTATTCCTTTAGCCAAAAGTTTTGGATTTGTCACAAATAAATCATCACCTACAAATTGTATCTTATCACCTAAAGCATCAGTAGCATTTCTCCAACCCTCATAATCATCTTCCTGCATAGCATCTTCAATAGAATATATAGGATATTCATTTACAAGATTTTCATAAAATTGTATAAGTTGATCAGAATTTAAAGAATATTTTTCTATATTATATTTACCGTTTCTGTAAAATTCATTTGCAGCACAATCAATTGCAAACTTAAAATCATCACCAAGACTATAACCTGACATTTGTACAGCTTCGCACATAAAATCCAATGCTTCTTTTGTTGATCTTAAAGCAGGCGCAAACCCGCCTTCATCTCCAACGCTAACTGTATAACCACCACTTTTTAGTACTTTTTTAAGACTATGAAATACTTCTGAGCCCATTCTTACAGCTTCTGTTATACTTGGTGCTCCAATAGGTGCAATCATAAATTCTTGAATATCTATACCACTATCAGCATGTGCTCCACCATTTATGACATTCATCATAGGTACAGGCATTACATGACTATTAACACCACCTATATATTTATATAAAGGTAAGTCAAGATAATTTGCAGCAGCTTGTACTACACCTAAAGATACTGACAATATAGCATTAGCTCCAAGATTTGTCTTATTTTCTGTCCCATCAAGATTTATCAAAGCTGTATCTATAACTCTTTGTTTTAAAGCATCCATTCCTAAAATATTTTCAGATATAATAGTATTAACATTTTCAACAGCTTTAAGAACACCTTTGCCCATATATCTGTCTTGGTCACCATCCCTTAACTCACATGCCTCATGGCTGCCAGTTGAAGCGCCTGATGGAACAATTGCTCTACCAAATGAACCATCTTCTAGGTAAACTTCTGTTTCTACAGTTGGATTACCCCTTGAATCCAAAACTTCTCTTGATTTTATATCTATAATTTCTGACATAATATTAATTATTTATTTAACTTAGAATATTGTAAAATTAAAACATTTATTTTCAACAAAAATCAGTTTTATATTATTATAATCTCTACCTCAACTTATACCTATACTCAATTGAGAATCTATTATTAAACAGATTATTTGTTAATGTACCATCATATGACAATGATATGTTTGAATCTATATTGATATTATAAGTGAAACTTAGACCATAATTAAACGCAAATCTATCCATTGTATCACTATCATTAATATGATATTTAAGATT
>CALXRO010000074.1 GCA_944390875.1 uncultured Rickettsiales bacterium | reverse complement strand
ATAAAGTTTTAATAAAATTTAATAATTATTTAACCAATCAACAGGTCTTAAATGTTTATAAAGAAATTTTTTTATTAGATTTTTTTCAGGCCAAATACCTTCTTTTGCAAATTTTGGTTTTGGTTGACCGTGAAAACAAATAATTTTGGCTCCCATTGGGATTTTTGCTTTTGTAAATCTTCTAGAAAATGGTATAAAAGGATTCGGAAGACAATGAACTTTAAAACTTTTACACCATTCTTTGGGCCAAAAATTTAATTTACCATATTTATCAATAACCTTTTTTGAAAGATATTCTTGTGAAGCTGTATTATATTTTTTATATATTCTTGCATAATTTTTCTCAAAATCATCTTTAATAAAACCCAAAGTCCCAATAACCCAAGAATAACAAGAAGCTTGGCCAACGTTATTAGAATTATTGTTCCAATCTTTTATTATAAAAAATTCATCATTCTTTGGTAATTCAAAAAAACAATCAATATTGCCAACTATAACAGTATCTAAATCCAAAAATAAAGCTCTTTGTCCATTCAAATTTCCAAGATTATTATCACACAAACCAACTTCTTTTTGATAAATACAACAATCTACTTTATCTATATTTTTTAATTTAGGTATAGGATATGTAGTTATATTTTTATCTAAATTTTCAGGATTATCAGTAAAACAATAAAAATTTATATCATAACTTGTATTATTTATCAAACTTTTGTATAAAATATTAACATCCTCACTTGAATAAAGATAACCCCATTTTATACAAATCACATTTTTTTTATCTACAATCACTATTTATTGTTTACTAATTTTTTTAAATTATCTGACAATTTATTATATTTATCAATAGAATTATCATATCCTAATTCTATTTTATAAGATTCTTTATCTAGATCTATTCTTGCTTTATCAAGTTCTGATATATTTTTATTTTTTCTAAGGACTGTTAAATTTGTTATACTTTTAAATCCATCTTTATCATTAGAAATCCATTCAAAAGGAATGTCTATTACCTTATCTAACCCTGAATTTACTTCATTATAATTTTCTCTGGTAATAAAATCTGTTAATTTATTTAATTTAACTTTTAAATTTTTTCCGTCTGGACATAAAAATTCTAAAATATCACCTATTACTACTTTGTTTTTTATTAAAACTGCAGCAGAATTATTTGAGATTTCTGTCACATATCCTGCAAATTCAAATTCACTTATTGATTTTGTATTATCATAATTATTTGCATAATGCTCTAAATTTCCATTAGCAAATGCAAGACTAAAGCCTCTATTTGATATAGTATAAAGCTCATCAAGATATTTTTCTCCGTTCCAATTTTCAGGATTATTAATATATTCGTCTATAGCTTTTCTATATGCCCTTGCAACCAAAGCTACATAATATTGTGTTTTATTTCTACCTTCAACTTTTAAACAATCTATTCCAGAATTTATAAAATCAGGTAATTTTGGTAACAGACAAAGATCTTTTGAATTTAAAATATGTGACATATTTTCAAATTCAACAATTTCAAGTGCATCACCAGGTCTGTGTTCCTCTTGTATTAAAAAATCAAATAAATCTTTATTGTTCTCATTAATTTCAATTTCTTTTAATGAACCATCTTTTAATCTTAGATGTAATTTATATAACCATCTACAAGAATGAGCACATTTTCCTTGATTAGCACCTCTATTGGCCATAAAATTTGAAAGTAAACATCTGCCTGAATATGACATACACATTGAACCGTGTATAAATGTTTCAATTTTTATGTTTGGACACTTGTCTTTTATTTCTTTCATATCCTCAATTGAAACCTCTCTGGCTAATACAGCCATTTTAGCTCCAAGTTTTTGCCAAAATTCTACGGATTTCCAAGAAGTTATACTACTTTGAGTAGAAGCATGTAAATTTAATTCTGGAGCATTTTCACGTAAGTACATAAATATAGCTGGGTCAGCTACTATAACTCCATGTGGTTTTATCTCTCTTAGAGTAGTTACAAATTCTGGTAATCTTTCTAGATCTTTATTGTGTGCAAATAAGTTTAAAGTTAGATAAACTTTTTTACCTAAATTATTAGCTAAATCAACACCTTCCTTTACTTCTTCAATAGTAAATTTTGATTTTGCTCTGAGTGACATGGTAGGTGTTCCACAATAAACTGCGTCTGCACCATATAAAAATGCTGTTTTGAGTCTAGACAATGAACCAGCGGGTAGTAACAACTCTGGTTTTTTCATAAAAATGACTAAGATTATTTAATAAACTAAACTATACCAATACATAGATAAACAATTACTAATAATAGTATAAGTATTTTTTTGAAATCTATATTCATATCTAATCCATAATATATATCACTGTCTATAATAGATCAATTTTTTTATTATGCAAGAACATATAAATATATTATAGAAATAAAATTAAAAATTAAATTTTTTATCATTGCTTTTTATTTTAAATATAACATAATATACTTATTAGTCTTAATTTATCACAAAATGAATATAAGAAACATAGCCATAATCGCCCATGTGGATCATGGAAAAACCACAATGGTTGATCAATTACTCAAACAAAGTGGAACTTTTTCACAACATGAACAAGTAAATGAAAGAGTTATGGATAGTGGCGATTTAGAAAAAGAACGCGGAATAACAATATTAGCAAAATGCACATCAATAGAATATAGTGGTACAAGAATAAATATAGTTGACACTCCTGGACACGCAGATTTTGGAGGTGAAGTTGAACGCGTTTTATCAATGGTCGATGGAGTGATTTTATTAGTAGATGCAGCAGAAGGGCCTATGCCACAAACAAAATTTGTACTTTCAAAAGCACTAGCAATAGGTTTAAAACCAATAGTTATTGTAAATAAAATTGATAGAAATGATGCTAGACCTGATGATGTTTTAAATGAAATATTTGATTTATTTGTTAATCTTAATGCAAATGAGGAACAACTTGATTTTCCAGTTCTGTATGCTGTTGGAAGAGATGGTTGGTGTGTAAAAGATCTTAATGATGAACATAAAGACATGAAACCACTTTTTGACTTAATAATAGAATATGTTAAAGAACCAAAAGTTGACAAAAATACACCATTCTCAATGCTAGCTACAATTCTTGATTATAATCAATATGTAGGAAGAATCCTCACAGGAAAAGTATATAGCGGTAAAGCAAATATAAACATGAATATAAAAGCAATAAATCTTAAAGGTGAATTGGTTGAAAAGGGTAGATTGACAAAAATGTTTGTATTTAGAGGTATAAAAAAAGTACCAGTTGATGAAGTTGAAGCTGGTGATATAATATCTATTGCTGGTTTAGAAAATGCTAATGTTTCTGATACAATTTGTGATTTGGAAATCGAAAAACCAATAAAATCAACACCTGTAGATGCTCCAACAATGGCAATAACTATAAGTGTGAACGATTCACCATTTGCTGGAAGAGAAGGAACAAAAGTTACTTCTAGGTTGATTAGAGACAGATTAATGGCTGAACAAGAAAGCAATGTTGCTATAAAAATTAAAGAAATGCCTAATTCTGATAGTTTTGAAGTAGGAGGTAGAGGCGAGTTACAACTTGGTGTTCTTATAGAGACAATGAGGAGAGAAGGTTATGAAATGTCAATAGGCAGACCAAAGGTCTTATTTCATACAAATGAAAACGGTAAAAAAACAGAACCAATAGAAGAAGTTGTAATTGATGTTGATGATGAATTTAGTGGCTGTGTAGTTGAAAAGTTAAGTAAAAGAAAAGGTGAACTTAAAGAAATGAAACCTTGCGGACATGGTAAAACAAGATTGGTACTCTTGGTACCTTCTAGGGGTTTTCTTGGCTATCAAAGTGAATTTATGACTGATACAAAAGGAACGGGAATATTAAATAAAACATTTCATTCTTACCAAGAGTATAAAGGAGATATACCAAATTTAAGAAAAGGTGTTTTAATTTCGACAGATCAAGGCGAAGCTGTACCATATGCACTGTTTAATATACAAGATAGAGGAATAATGTTTGTTGGTCCACATGATAAAGTTTATGAAGGGATGATAGTCGGCGAACATTCAAGGGATAACGATATTGTTGTTAATGTTCTTAAAACTAAAAAACTAACTAATGTTAGAGCTGCTGGTAGTGATGAAAATGTAATACTAACTCCACCTTTAAAAATGAGTCTTGAACAAATGATTACATATATAAATGATGATGAATTACTTGAAGTAACTCCAAAAAGTCTTAGACTCAGAAAAAAATATTTGACGGCTACTGAAAGAAAAAAATATTCCAAAAATGAAGAAGAGGAATAATCTATAAATTTTATTTAGATAAAAACTAATAGTAAGACTAAGTCCATATGAAGTAATTTGGCTTAATATATTCTTGTTATTGTGAGCAACTTCACATATAAAAGTTATAATAATGCAGCCTTGTATAAAAATCTAATTCTTATAATTTTTTTAACATATTCATTGAATATTATAAAAATACTTTCCAAAAACTTTATATCCCCACTCTCACCCCCACACCAACAAACATATTTTTCTTATAATTTATTTCTTTTCCTATGTTGAAGTTTATATTTATGTTTTTTGATATGTTTATATCATAATTAAATTCTATAGAGTATATATCTTTATATTGATTTGTTGGTTTTATTATTGCATATAGTT
>CALXRO010000073.1 GCA_944390875.1 uncultured Rickettsiales bacterium | reverse complement strand
AAAAATTCTGTAACTAATTCATCTATATTAGTACTTAATAACTTTTTTATTTCTTTATAGTTACACATTATATCTTGACAGTAATTATCTAAGTCTTCAAAAGCATCTTCTATGTATTCAAGATTAATATGTTCTTCTACTAATCCCTGCGTTTTACTTCTAAATCTAAAACCTAATAATTCTGCATTGGTTCTATTTCTTAAAATAGGTAAATCATTTCTATGTTGAAGCATTAGATTTTTAATATATTGATATTGTAAAGCTAAAATACCTCTAAACTTAGTATCAATATCATCATCGCCTTCTAAGTGATGAATAACTAGAGGTTCTTGTGTGGTCGATAATATTTTATCCCAAGTTTTTGTAATTCTATCGTTAAATTTTTGTAAAGCCAATCTACCAAAGTATAATTTTTCGTTTAAATCTTCTTTTGTCTTAAAAATTTAATAATCTATCTCAATACTAACTCTTTCTTTAAGGAGATTTTTGTTATTAATTTTTCAACAAAAATAACATTCTCTATTGACCCATTAAATTTTGAGGCTTTATAACATTTATTATAAAATCAAGTATATTTATATAGTGTTTATTGTGTTATTTTATTTGTTAATGTTGAATTAATTTAATTATTTAACATTATATAAAAAAATAATATTTATATTTCAATAAATATTATATTATTTTTTACCAAGTCACATAAATTCATTATTGTTTTTTAAAAAAAACATTATATCTATTACTATTATTAAGTAATTATCTCTTAAAATGCCGAAAAAAATTCTTATAATAGATGCAAATCCATCAAAATTTGGATTTACAGCGTGTTTAGCTGAAGAGTATGCAATCAATGCTGAAGAAAGTGGGTTTGAGGTAAAAACATTATGTCTCAGAGACATGAAATTTGATCCTATTCTACATTATGGATATAGTAGAGTCCAAAAATTAGAGCCAGATTTAGAAAAAGCACAAGACTTAGTAAAATGGTGTGAACACCTAGTTCTTGTTACACCTGTATGGTGGTATAGTGCTCCTGCATTATTAAAAGGTTTTTTTGACAGAGTTATGTTACCAGGTTTTGCTTTTGAAGTTGAGCTTATGCCAAAAAGAAAAGTTAACAAACTACTATCAGGTAGAACTGCAACACTATTCTATACATACGGCGGACCTAAAAAAAATATGGATAAGATAAAAGAAGACTTATTTGAACTCCAAGTTAAAAATGGCATATTATGTTTTTGTGGTTTTAGTAAAATTAAAACTTTTCCACTTTATGAAACTGTGGGTTTTAAAAATATAAAAAGAAGGCAAAAATTTATAGATGAAATTGGTAAAGCCGGAAAAGAAGGTAGATAGATAATTATTATGAAAAAAATCATTAAATTCATATTAATCATACCTGTAATTTTATTTGTAATATATATCGGTTTTTTAAGTTATATAAAAAGTTCAATAAATATCAATAGTATTAAAGATAACATCAACAAATCGCTATCAGATAAAATACAAGAATATAAACAACATCAGTTATTCCTTAAAAAGGATATAAAGTTCGCAATAAGAGGAAAAATTAATTTATCTATTTTTCCAACTATAAAAATTATTGTAAATGATATAAATATAAATGATGTCCAATATAGAGATAATATACTTTCTATAAATGTTAAAGATGTTGAATTCAAACTTGGTTTTTTTAATTTTTTAAGAAAAAAAATATCTGTTAATGATATAATCGTAAATACTGTTGTAGTAAATATTCAACAAAATAAATTAGCAGATTTTTATATAAAAAAGGAAATAGTTAAGAAAATAGTTAAAATGGAGGAAAATGAAGTTACTGGAATAAAAACAACAATAAGAAATTTACTCGTAAACAATAAAAATAATGATATACAAGAAGGATATAAAGAGATTGAAGTTGTTGAAGATGTGAGAGTTGATCTTGATAACAGTGAAGTTGATTATATGTTTTTAAACCTTATAAAAACTATAAAAATAGATAGTTTATCATTAAAAGACAATTTAAAAATAGAGTTTTCAAACTCATTATTAAATTATATAAGAAATGGCACTGTACAAAAAGAAATTAAGAGTATAAGTGGGACATTGGCCTTAGACGATAGTAAAATTAATATAAAATGCAATTTTTTACTTAATAATATAAATGGAAACTTAGATATAACTTATTCTGTCGATAAAGATAAAAAAAACAACATAGATATAAAATTAGTTGACTCAATGGGAGATGTTGTTTCTATTAATTATATTGGGAATAATCCTTTAATAACTAAATATATGGAAATTATTGCTAACATTAAAGCAAATTTTAATGTTAAGAACTATAATGATTTTTCACAATGGGTTATATTACCTGATTCTAAATATTATTATTTGATCGACTATAAAAGAGCAATAACTTCAGAAATAAATTTGAGCAAAAATATGGGCAATATAGTTAATGTTAAAAAATTTATTATAAACGGTGAAGATGTTGATATAGATACTAATTTACAAAATAGTAACGATTTTAAACTAAATATAAATATAAATAAATTACGACTAGATAACATAATTATTAACACAAGTAAAAATAAACCAGCAACAGATGATACACAAATAATGATATTCAAAACAACAGATATTAATGAATTAATGAGTTTATCTTTAGAAAATAATAAAAAAAATAATAAGAATGGTAATATAAGAATAAATATAAAGGAGCTATCAAAAGAAAGTAGAACTTTAAAAGATTCTATGCTTGATTTAAGTATAGAGAATGGAAGTTATATAATAAATAATTTTAATATAAATCTTAATGGAATGAAAATAGATATAGCTAATCAAGAAAAGATTGGTGAACTGTTTGTAAATAATTTAAAAATGGAAGGGCAAGATTTTTCTGATATAACAAAATTATTTGGCATACCTAATATTTTTGGGATAAAAGAGTTTGCTATAGAATCAAAAATTTTCGCACATAATAACGTAATTTATTTGATTAATTATAATGTAAAAAATGGTGAACAAATAATAATAGGCGGTTCTTTAGAGTACTCTTTTGATAAGACAAAAAGCTACATAGCTATGATAATGAATTTAGATAATTTATCAATTAATATAGAAAATAAAAAAAGCAAAACATTAAAAGAAGATTTATTATGGTTAAATAATTTTACAAAAAATATTTTCATAAGTTTATCAATTAATAATTTAACATATAACAAACTAAGTAATATAAATGTTAAAACAAAGTTTAACTTTTCCCCAGGATATTTAAATCTATACGATATTTCAAATATAGATTTTGAAAATATAAAAAATATAAAAGGCAATTTTTTATTAGACATAAGAAATAAAACTTCAGTAATATCTGCTGATATTTCTATATTAAATATTACTAAGGATATAAATCTAATTAATAATGTATTTGATATTGAAAAGTATAAAAATATACTTTTAAGAGAAAATATAAATGAAAAAAATCGTGCAAACTACTGGGTAAATAAGTTATTTTCATTCCCAAGATTTGATGGTATAAATGGCAATATATCACTCAAAATACAAGATTTTATTTTTAATAAATTACCAATACAAAATATCATAGCAACTGCTAATATAGAAAATGGTGCAATAAATATAACTGATATGAAATTTGATGGTCTTGGTGGAAAAACAAACATAAAAGCAATTATAGATATAAAAAATACAAGAAAAGTTAGTTTAACATTAAATGAAACAGTCTATAGTATAGGTGATTTAGCAAAATTATTTGTAGGAGAAAATAAATTGATAGGTGATTTGACTGGGAATATAGGTTTGGCCGGCATAATCAGTGGTGTCGGTTTTAATAGTGGCGTATTTAATTCATCATTAAGTATGCAATTTAAGCTAATTGGTAATAATTTTCTTATAAAAAAAATAGGTCTTGATGATTTAAGGAAAAAATTATCATTAGTATATACTGATAAAAATCTAAGAGATAATTTTAATACAAAAGAAATAATTATTAATGAAACAGGAACTGTATTTAATAATTTTAGTGGTACTTTTGTTATGAATTCTGGTAAGAGTAATTTATCTTTAAAAGCGGAAGGTAATGGAATATCAAGTAATTTGGATCTAAAAGTTGATAGTACAGATACAAATATGACAACAATAAATATGATAAGTACTTCTGCCATAATGGTAAATGCTGCTAATAATAACTTTCCATTATATATAAATATAAGTTTTCTTGAGGATTTTACTAATAAAGCAAAATTAATTATAAATACAAGTCAAATAGATCAATATATTGATCAAGTTAGGAATATTTCAGACAACATCAATTCTAAGAAAAATACAAAATAAGGCACACTTATTTAATTATTCATAGCATACTAGCAACTATAAATCCACTACCTCAACTTATACCTATACTCAATTGAGAATCTATTATTAAACAGATTACTTGTTAATGTACCATCATATGACAATGATATGTTTGAATCTATATTGATATTATAAGTGAAACTTAGACCATAATTAAACGCAAATCTATCCATTGTATCACTATCATTAATATGATATTTAAGATT
>CALXRO010000072.1 GCA_944390875.1 uncultured Rickettsiales bacterium | reverse complement strand
GTTTTATCTAGTTGTATAAGTAGTTTTTTTGGATTAAAAGATTTATTTCAATATATAAAAAATAAAAAAATGGAGAGAGAAATAAACAAATTAAAAAATAAATTTAGTAAAAAGGAGTTTGAAGATGAATAATAAAATAATAAAATATATTTTTGTTTTGTGTATAACGTTAATAATATACAGTTGTAATAATGAATTTTCAAAAAAAGGTTATAATACTTTAAATCTCAGCAAAAGTCTAATATATAAAAATCCAGATGGTACAAAAGTAAAATTAAATTCACCTGAATATATAAATGGCGAAGTTACTCCAATAGAAGATAAAGATAGTTTATTTTTGATATCTGCATCAGGTGGAATAATTAAAATGTCTCTTGAAAACAAAAAAGTATTATGGAAAAAAAAGATAGCCTCAATACCACAAAAGAATTTATCTTTTGATAATGGTCATATATATTTTACTAGTATAGATAACAAATTTTATATATTAAATTACGAAACCGGAGAAACAGAATTTATATACTATACATACAGCACAAAGAGAACATTAATGAATAGTGTAAAACCTATAATATATAAGAATGCTATTATAGTTGTATTTGGTAATGGCGAAATTGTTGTTTTTGATAAGAAAAGTAAAAAAGTTTTGAAAAAATTAAACGAAAAAGAAATTATTGACGATTCTGTTATATTGGAAAATGGTATCCTAAAAATAAATAATAAAAATGCTTTAGATATTAACAAACTATTACGCAATAAATGAAACCTAGTATACTTATAACAAACCCTTTATCTGGTAAATATAAAAGGAGCAGAGTCTTTTCTTTAATAAAAAAATTAAAAAATTCTGGTCTAAAAATAGAAGAAATAGAACTTAAAAAAGATCAGGAAATTAAGGAGATAATTGATAATTTAAATCCTGAGGATTATGATACTTTATTTTTAACTTTTGGAGATGGGACTATAAATAGCGCAATAAATGCTATAGCTAATAGGGATGATATATCAAAATTTAAATTATGTATAGTACCTTTTGGTACAGCAAATGTTTTAGCAAGTGAAGTTAAAACAAATACAATAAAAAAAGTCGTAAAAGCTGTCAAAAATAATAAAACTAAGAAATTATACCTTGGTAAAGTTATAAAAATAGATGGAAGCAGTAGATATTTTTCAGTCCTTGTAAGTGCTGGATTTGATTCATTAACTGTGAGTATGGTAACAGATGATATTAAGAGCAAGTTTGGAAAATTTGCATATATACAAAAGTTACTAAAAATAATTAAAAAAAGAAGATTTATTGATCTTAAAACAAAAGTTAATAATAAAAAATATAAAAATATTCTAACGTGCGTTAGCAATGGCAAATATTATGGTGGTAAAATACATTTAACAGATTCAGAATTAGATGATAATAATTTTGACACCATTATAATTAAAAAATTTGATCCAATATCTATGATAAATTATATGATTACCAGAAATAATAATAAAAATATAATAAAGTTGAAAACAAAAAATGTGGAAATAAACTCAGAACATACAAATTATCCAGTACAAATAGATGGCGATTATTACAATAATTTGCCAATTAAAATAGAAACAACTGATAAATTTATTAATGTAATATGTTTATAATATGTTTTTACTAGCTTTGTCAATTATAACTTTTATTTTTTCATATATTACATGGAATTTATATACAAATCTGCTTATATATATTATAAGTAACACTGCAATTAGATGTTTTATTGCTTTCATTTTTATGATTTTTGAATTTTTATCTCTATTTTTATGTATAAAAAATGGTGTTGGTAGATTATTAAAGTATTTGTCATATATGTTTCTATTTATTGTGGTATTTATGTTAATATCATTTGTATTAGAAGATATACTTATACTAGCTAAAATAAAGATTAATAGGTTTTATATAACGTTATTTGTATTAGTATTTGCTATTTTTTTAGCAATTTATGGTTATATAAACAGAGCATTCATCAGGATTACAAATTATAATATAAATACAGGAAAAAACATAAAATTGAAAATTGTATTTTTAAGTGATATACATATTGGTGCTATAGGAACAAGTAAAAAAATATTAAATAGAATTGTCAAAAAAATAAACGAAGTTAAACCAGATATAGTTATATTTGGTGGTGATATAATTGAAGCAAAAATAAATGAAGAAATTATAGAAGATTGTAAAATATTTAGGGGTATCAAAACAAAATTTGGAGTTTATGGAGTAATTGGTAATCATGAATACTATACTAAAGAAATAGAAAACATTATAAAAATATTAAAAGATGAGGCACATATAGATATACTGACTGATGATTTTAGAAAAATTGATGAAAATATTATTTTAGTTGGTAGACATGACATTGCATATTATTATATGTACGGCAAAAAAAGAAAAAAATTGAATGAAATTTTAAATGATAGTAATAACTATCTATATAAAATAGCTGTTGATCATAATCCAAAATATTTTAATGAGGCTGTCAAAAATAATTTCGATTTACAACTTTCTGGACATACTCATAATGGACAATTTTTTCCTTTTAATATTATAGTTAGACTTTCTTATGAAAAAGCATATGGTTTATTAAAAAAGATGAATAGTAATTTGATAGTTTCCTCTGGTGCTGGAACCTGGGGCCCTCCTATAAAAGTTATGAGTAAACCTGAAATAGTTTTAGTTAATTTGGAATAATATAACATCAAAATTATTATATTTATTAAATATAAAAAAGTTTCACATAAATTTCATAAGTATTACATACATAATAAAATTTCTTCTCAACAAAGTTGAAATTTTTTTTAACTTAATATACAATAATTTTGTTAAAACAAGATTTAAAAATGTTTAAAAGATTCTTAAACGGTTTTATTACAATTTTTCCATTTTATTATAAAAATAATAATGATATAAAACATTATCC
>CALXRO010000071.1 GCA_944390875.1 uncultured Rickettsiales bacterium | reverse complement strand
GTCCAGGAACAGTTGCAAGTATAGCCACATTACCACTATGGTTTTTAATTGCATTGGTAATAAATTATTTCCAAATAGATAATCCAATATTTGTAATTGCTTTAATAATATTATCTATATATATTATAGGTTATATACATATAAAAAAATATGTTACTGAAAAAAATCTAGATGATCCGAAAGAAGTTGTTATAGATGAAGTTGTTGGCCAATTAATAAGTTTCTTTATACCATTATTTCATGTATATTTCTTATCAAAAACAGATGTACAGTTATTTACTTCAAAACACGATATATTGATAAGCTTTTTGATTATGATTTTCCCAATAATATTGTTTAGATTTTTTGACATAAAAAAACCATGGATAATAGGCAAAATTGATTCTAATATTAAAAATGCTATTGGTATAATGCTTGATGATATTGTTGGCGGAGTTTTTGCTGGTATAACAGACCTAATTATAATAATAATTACTATAAAATTACTTTAAAATAATGAGATTAGCTCTAATTTCCGATGATAAACTACTTTTCGATGTCATAAAATCCGAATTTAAAGATATAATTATTGACGATTCTCTTGATGATATAAATAAAAATAATATAATAATCTTTGATGGCATTGCAAAAGAAGAAATTGACAATATATTAAACAAAATAACTGAAGAATATAATAAATTGATAATAAATATAAATAATTTTCTTATAAAGAGAATTAGTGTTATTAATATAACTAAACCATTTAAATTATCTTATTTAATTGATAAAATTTATTCTTTCTTTGATTATTTTAAAAAAAATATAGTAACTTTACCAATAGGGATTATAAATAAGAATACAAAAACATTAACTATAGATAATAAAATTATAAAATTTACCGAAAAAGAATTGGAATTTTTACTAGAAATAACCAATAATAACAACAAAAATAAGGACAATTTATTGAAAACTGTATGGGGTTCAAAATCAATAGAAAGTAATGTATTGGAAACAACAGTTTATAATATAAGAAAAAAACTTTTGCAAAATGAAGTTAAAGATTTTATAGTTTGTGAAAATGGTATTTATTTTATATCTCAAAGTTATGAAAATAAACTATAGTAAAGAAAATAAAACAAATTTTCAACTACAAAAAGCATCTAAATTACAAAGAATATTAAACGATTTGTTTGTTAAGAGTAGCTTTTCATTAAATAGCCAACAAATTTTTGTGAATGTAGTTTATGTTGATATGAGCAAAGATTTGCTCAATGCAAAAGTTGTTATTGATATTTTTGGAACTGATGATATACATAAAAAGGAATTAGTTAAAAAATTAAACAAAGATTTTGTAAAGCAAGTTAGAAATATAGTATCACAAAAATTTAAATCAAAATATGTTCCAGAAATAATTTTTTTTATAGAAGAAGAAAATAAGAAAAAACAACGCGTATTGGATTTAATAAAAATAGAAAAAGAAAAGTTTAATGTCTGATATTCGTGGTATTGGAACAAAAAGTCTAAAAAATTCATTAAAGACAGTAATAAAGCCTATTTTAAAAAGCCCAAAATTTACATTTATTTATACTTTAGTTGCTAATTGGGATAAAATATTTAATATTAAATATTCAAAATATTTTGCACTTGAAAAAGTTTCAATATTAAATGAAGGTAGACAATGTAATATAGTTATTTCAAGCTATAATTCTGCAGCTTCATTTTATTTGAATAATAACATACTTTATATACTAGATGTTATTAATTCTATGTTTGGCTATCAAGCTGTTTTAAAAATATCAGTGAAAGAGGTGCCAAAAATTATTTAAATTTATAAATAGTATAAATAACAAAAAAATAATAGTTAATAAATTTCTAAATAATTTAATTGACAATTTATATATTATTTTTATAATAATCTGTAAATAACATTTTGTTTAATAGGTTGTTATGCTGAAAATATTGGTGTTTATGCTTTTTTCAATATATGCTTCAGTTAATGCTAAAAACACTAGGAAAGAAATAAAAAATATAAATAATAAAGAAAACAAAGAAATAGTAAAAAATAATGAATTAGATAATGAAAAATCATTAAAAAAGGCTGACAATGAAAAAAAAGAGAAAAAACAAAAAGAAAATATAGTCCTAGATCTAAAATCTGCATTAGGTTTAGCATTAGCAAAAAATGAAACTGTAGAGATGGCAAAGTTAAGAGTTGGCATGGCACAAAATAGTGTTTATTCAACATATGCTGGTTTTATGCCAACAATAGGTGCTAATCTTGGTTATTCTTTTACAGCAAGAGACGGCTATAATAGTATTCTTGAAACACCTTATGGCAATATAGTAAGAAATTTAAATACCAGCAACGACTTTAGTGGTTCTATAAGTGCAAGTATGAATCTTATAAGTTTTGGAAGAGATTACTACAAATTAAAAATATCTAAACACAATAAAAAAATCTCTGAATACGATTTAGATTTAAATGAAGAACAATTGATTTTAAATGTGTTGGCTGCATATTATTCATTATTAAGTTCCTATGAAAAGGAAAAAGTTATGGTAGACATGTTAAACTTATACAAAAGCACAATGGATGCTGCGAGACTGAAATATAAATTAGGTATGGTGGCATTAGTTGATAAGCTAAGTGCTGAAAATTCTTATTCTGAAAGTAGTATAAAAAATAAAGAAGCTAAAGTTAATACAAAAAAAGTACAAGCTGAATTAAGTGTACTAATTGGTTTTGAACCAGATGCTGAATTCGACGTAGAACATATTTCACAGATTCCTGATAAAATTAATCTTGATATTGAAGAACTTAAAAAAACCGCTCTTAATAACAGGTCCGATCTAAAGAAATTAAGAGAAACAAAAAAAGCATTAGAATATGAATTAAAAGCCTTAAAGACTTCAAGATATCCAACTGTTGATTTAAATGCTTCTACTGGAACTCAAAAAAATTTAGATAAAAGTAATACTGATTTTATCAATAATTCTTCTGTTTCTGTCGGTATGACAATCCCTATATTTAGTGGTTTAAGTATTACAAACAGTATCAGATCAAAGGAAAAAGAAATTAAATCATATGAGTTACAAATAAATGCCACAAAGAAAGCTATAGAAAAAGAAGTTGTATCTTCCTATTATGATTTCCTAATAAACCAAGAAAAATTTTTTATAACGAAAGAGCTTTTAAAAACAGCTACAGAGAATGCAAAAGTTACTTTAGGTATGTATAAAAATGGGAAAATTTCAATACTTGAACTTTTGAATGTTCATAGTAAATTAGAGGAAGCTAAACTTAATTATGTGGAATCAAAATATAGTTGGTTTACCTATAGGGCTAAGTTATTGAACGCAATAGGTAAGTTAGATTTGAATAATGTTATTAATATAGGCGAGTTTTAGTTATGCAGTTAAAAAATATAGTTAAAAATAAAAAAAATTTATTTCTTTTATTGGTTGTTTTACTCATTATTTTTCTTTTTATAAGAAGAAGAGGTAATAAAAGTTTTGATATAAATAAGTTCGATACTGAAAAAGTAACTGTTGGAGATATCAATAAAGTTGTTATGGCTAATGGTATAATAAATCCTAAAGACACCGTTAAAATAAGTAGCCAAGTGCCAGGTAATGTTGAAAAAATATATGTTGATTTTAATGACGTTGTTAAGAAAGGTCAAAAATTAGCAAAGATTGAAACAGATGTTTTAGAAAGAGATTTAAAATCAGCTGAGGCAGCATTAAAACAAGCAGAATCTACATTGAATATCTATAAAATTACATATGATAGAGAAAAAGAGTTATATAAAAATAATTATATAGCAAAAGCTGAATTTGATAAAGCTGAAAACGATCTAGTTTCTGCTAGAGAAAATCATAAAATTGCAAAACTTAAATATGAAAAAGCTAGAATAGAACTTGGACAAGCTTATATAACTTCACCTGTTGATGGTATAGTAACATCAAGAGATGTTAGTGAAGGACAAATGGTAACAAATGGTTATACAACAACTGTTATGTTTCAAATAGCTGAAGACTTAAGTAAAATGCAAATCGAAACAAGTGTATCAGAAGCTGATATAGGTATGATAAATAATGATTTAAAAATAACCTTCACAGTAGATGCTTATAAAAATAAGGTCTTTACTGGTAAAATAAAGCAGATTAGATTACTGCCAGCTTTAGAACAGAATGTTGTTGTTTACACAGTTATAATAGATGTAGAAAATGAAGAAGGATTATTATTACCTGGTATGACAGCATATGTTTCAATAACAATAGACTCAGTAAAAAATGCACTTAGAATCCCAAACACAGCTTTGAGATTTAAAGCAACAAAATATATTAAAACACTGTTGAATATGCCTGAAGTTTCTCAAGAAGAAAAAAACTACAGAGCAAGGATGATAAAAGATGGAAAACATGTTGTGCTTTATGTAGTTAGAAATGGAAAACCAGAATCTATATTAGTTGAGAAAGGCTTAAGTGATCTCACTTATACAGAAATAAAAACTGATAAATTAAAAGAAGGAGATATAATATTGTCTTCCTGTCTTGTTGAACCACAAAAAAAATCTAAAAAGTGATGGAAATAATAAAAATAGAGCATTTGTATAAAGATTATACTATTGGTGAGGGAACCATAGTACAAAAGGTTTTAAAAGATGTAAATTGTACCGTATACGAAGGTGAATTTGTATCTGTTATGGGCCCATCAGGTTCTGGTAAATCAACTTTTATGAATATATTAGGTTGCCTTGATCAACCTACAAGCGGTTCTTATTATTTAAATGGCAGGGATGTATCACGTCTTAATAAAGATGAGTTAGCTGATGTAAGAAATAAATATATAGGATTTGTATTTCAGGGATTTAATTTATTATCCAGAAGAAGTATATTTGATAATGTTTCTATGCCAATGATATACACAAATTCGCCATATGAGGAGAGAAGAGAGAAAAGTAAAAAAATTCTAAAATCCGTGAAGTTGGAAAATTATATTGATCATTATCCAAATCAATTGTCAGGCGGTATGCAACAACGTGTAGCAATAGCAAGAGCTTTAATAAACGATCCAACAGTTATTTTTGCAGATGAACCTACCGGAAATCTTGACACTAAAACAAGTCAAGAAATAATGGATATTTTTACTCAACTTAATGCTGAAATGAATATAAGTATAGTTATGGTTACGCATGAGCCTGATATTGCTAGGTATAGTCAAAGACTTGTGTTTATTAAGGATGGTGTCAAACAACATGACTGTACTGTTGAAGAGGCTAAAAGTCTTGGTATTTTATAAATTCTATTCATTTCTCTTTTAAAAATATGATTTTAAATTTAGAACAGAATAAGTATGTTTATTTGTCATTAGGTTCAAATCTTGGAGACAGATTAAATAATATAAATAGAGCAATTGATTTATTATCTTCTAATGGTTTAGAAATTTTAAAAATATCTCCTATTTATCTAACTCCAGCGCTTTTATTAAAAAACTCTCCAGATGATTGGAATATACCATACTTAAATTGTGTTATAAAATGTAATTGTGAAATAGAACCACTAGATTTATTAAATACAATAAAAAATATTGAATCAAGTTTAGGAAGAGATTTCAGTAAAAGATGGTCACCAAGACCTATAGATATAGATATATCAATTTTTAAAAATAGAATTATAAAAAGCGATAAATTAACAATCCCACACAAAGAGATATTTAATAGAAGTTTTGTTTTAGATCCATTATCATTTGTTTACGAAGGCCAGATTAGTGATTATTATAAAGAATCACATCAACCAGTATTTATGGGAATTATAAATATTGATGATAATTCATTTTCAAATGATAGCGTTTCTGATTTTAATTTATTTAAAGAAAAATTTGAATTTTTTGAAAATAATTTAGTGCAAATTATAGATATAGGCGCAGAATCAACAAAACCAGGCACAATTCCTATAAATGAAGAAGATGAAATCAAGAGATTAAGCAAAATATTTGAATACATAAAAAACAGAAAGTTTGGTTTAATAAGACCATTAATAAGTTTGGATACTTATCATCCAGGAACCGCAAAATTAGCTATAGAAAATGGTTTTGACATAATAAACGATGTTTCTGGATTTTCTGATTCAAAAATGCTAGAATTAGCAAAAAATAATAAAAACATAAAATTTATTTTTGTACACAATAATGGTCTTCCTGCAAATAAAGAAATTTCAACTAATACTAATATAATTGAAGAAGTTGATAAATGGCTTAATGATAAAATTAAGTTATTTAATAAATATAATATTAAAAAAGAACAAGTAATATTCGATCCTGGAATAGGTTTTGGGAAAACGACATCTCAAAATCTTCAGATATTACAAAATATAAGATATTTTCATAAATATGGTTTTAAAATTCTTATTGGCCACTCAAGAAAATCTTTTTTAAAAATGTTCACTTCAAAAGAAGCAAACGAAAGAGATTTTGAAACTTTATCAATATCTATGGCTATAGCGAAGGATGTTGATATATTAAGAGTACATACTCCAATTGAACACATGTCTTCATATTTAGCATATAATCATACAAACAATCAATTTGTATAAAATGACAGTTGATGTATTAAGAGAGGAGGATTTTAACAATGAAGAAATAAATATTAAAAATCCTTCTGATTCAATTAATAAAATTATAAAAGAACATAATACATTTAAAAAAAATGATTTAGTTATTCATACAGAATACGGTTTAGGCAAGTTTATAGGACTTGAATCTATAGAAATAAATGGCACTAAAAACGATCTGATCAGAATAGAATATAGGAATAATGCTTATTTATTGGTTCCTGTAGAAAACTGCGACTCAATAACAAAATATAGTGATTATAATGAGTCTATAAAATTAGATTCATTAAATTCTAAAAACTGGTCAGAGAAAAAAACAAAAATAAAAAAACAACTTAAAAATATAGCAAGACAACTTATAGAAACCGCAAAAATAAGAAAACTTAAACAAGCGCAAGTTTTTACAGTAAATGAAGGTGAATATATAGAATTTTGCAAAGATTTTCCATTTGAACCAACTATCGATCAATTAAAAGCGACTGAAGAAATACTGAAAGATTTATCAAGCGGGATTGTTATGGATAGACTATTATGTGGCGATGTTGGTTATGGTAAAACGGAAGTTGCAATAAGAGCAGCGTTTGTTGTTGTAAACAATAAATATAAAGCTCAAGTAGCATTAATAGCACCAACAACCTTATTGTGTAAACAACATTACGAAAAATTTATTGAAAGATTTAAAAATACTGATATAAACATAAAAAGTCTTTCAAGATATAACAATCCAAAAGAAATTAAAGAAATAAAAAATGGCTTAGCTGATGGTTCTATTGATATAGTTATAGGCACCCAGTCTCTTTTAGGAAAAAATATTAAATTTAAAAATTTAGGTTTGGTAATTATTGACGAAGAACAAAGATTTGGTGTAAATCAAAAAGAAAAATTAAAATCTTTAAAAATAAATACTCACTTACTATCACTATCTGCTACGCCAATTCCAAGAACATTACAAATGTCCATGTATGGTATTAAGGATATGTCTCTTCTGATGACGCCGCCCATGAATAGAAATAATATAAATACAATAGTCTGTGAATATGAAGATGATAGAATAAAAGAAGCAATAGAAGCTGAAATTAGTAATAATGGTAGAGTATTTTTTGTTGTACCAAGAATAACCGATATAAAAGAAGTAGAAGCTAGATTAAAATTATCAATGCCTGATTTAAAGTATTGTATAGTACATGGAAAAATGGATAATGAATCATGTGAAGATATAATGGATAAGTTTTACAATGGAATATATAAAGTTTTAATATCAACAACAATAGTAGAAAATGGAATAGATATACCAACTGCTAATACTATTATAATATATAAAGCGAATGATTTTGGGCTCGCACAATTATATCAACTAAGAGGAAGAGTTGGCAGAAACAATAATCATAGTTATGCTTATTTAACAACTAAAAAAACTGATGTTATAAGTGACACTGCTAAAAAAAGATTGGAAATAATAGGTTCAATAGACTCATTAGGTGCTGGATTTATGATATCTTCAAATGATATGGAAATACGTGGAGCTGGAAATATATTAGGTGAAGCACAAACTGGACATATGAGAGAAATAGGTATAGAATTATATAATCAAATGTTAAATGATGCTATAAAATCAAGTAAAAACGATGCTACAGATTTTATTGAAGAGTATGATTTTTCCCCGGAAATAAAATTTGGTATATCAACTATAATACCAAGTGAGTATATACAGAATATAAACATGAAGATAAAATATTATAGACGCATAGCTAATGTAAGTTCTATGGAAGAAATAGATATTATTAAAAAAGAATTAGAAACTGGATATGGTACTCTTCCTGAAAGTTTAGAAAATTTATTAAAAATTTCTTGGATTAAAATTCAATGTAAGAAATTTAATATAGTAAAAATTTCTGTATTTAATAAAAATATTTTGATTAATTTTTATAGGAATGTTTGTGAAAATTCCGATAAATTAATTGACTATGTAGTGTCTCATCCTTCTATTTTTAAATTTATTAATGATGGTATTATTTTTTTTACTAATAGTAAGAAAAATATTTTTGAAAATGTTGAAGATTTATTTGAGATATTAAGTAATATTATATGTAAATAATATTGTAAATAAAAATTATTTTTCTAAATTAATGATAAACATGTACTTTACTATCTTAAAGATTTATTACATAATATTATTATGTGTTTGTGTATACATTTATTAATTTTTTAATTTTAAAGTGAGGCATTATGATAAATAAGAAAAACGTTTTTGTAATATGTTTTTTATTTTTAAATAAAAATAATATATATGCGAGTTCAGTATCTAATTTTTTAGGTATAACAAGTCCGAATGCTATATCATTGTTACATCACGATAAGCCTGTGGACTTAGTTATAAATGATAATAATAAGTTTTTATTATTAAGAATTCCATATAATAATGAAATAGCTGGAGATAATGATAAATTAATAAATTTTCCAGAATATTCTAGAAGGTCAGAACCTGTTGGTGAACTGGTTAGTATATATGGAACATCATTAAAAAGCTATGTTTTTAGAGATGATTTAAATATTAATAATATATATAGAAAACGAGTATCTGTCTTTGTTAATAAAGATGATCTTTATCAACCAAGTATAGAGTTTTTTCTTAGAAATGATATTGAAGAAACAGAAGAAGAAACAGAAAATGACTCTGCCACTTTAGCAATACTAATTGGCTGCCTACAAAGATATGAGAGACAAGATATTGTAGATAAACTTAGACAATTAAATTTTTTTAGATAATATAAGTTGATTTTATTGATATATTTATTTATTAAATATATCAATAATCCAGAATTTTCTTTCATTATTATATGCTTATTCATCGCCATCTTGTGTTGGCTCGTGTTTGTGTAATTGTTTGAGTTTGCACTTTTATTGTATCTACAAATTTTGGAGAAACTGTTTGGTTATTTTCACCAAAACAACTTAACAACATTTTGCCTGCTGCAGATTTATCTCTAGAAATTACACGACTTTCTAAAGAACTAGCCACACTATCTAAACTCTGATTAAAATTTACACTGCTTATTTTACTTTTAAACCCATCACTAACAAATTCTTCCATAATTACATTATTTTTTTCTTCTTGAGTTGTTAACTCTTTGCCGTTTTTAGATATACTAATACATTTATTAATATTATTAACATCAATACCAATTTCAGGATGAGAAGAAAGATAACCAACAATACCTGGAACTAAACCTATGCTTCTACCTGTATATTTTCCAAGTTCTAGCATGTCAAATTTATTTTTTTGTTCATCTGTTAGATTTAATTTGAGTGTACAACCATTAATTTCAAAAGAAATGTGACCTATATTATCAAACATAATATATTGATTATAATTTTTTACACACTCTACATAATTATTACTAGCTTCCGAATAAGGTACACCTTTCCAAGCATCAGCACAATTTGTTGTTAAATTTTTATTTGATAAATTATTCTCGGCAACTCTTCCAGCACGTGCTAAATGATTTATAACATCAGGATATCTTTTGTAATCTATTCCTGTTTCATTCTTAAAATTTTGTAATTGGTTCAAATCATTACTATTAAAATTGTTGTTGTTTCCGATAATTTTTCCACATGTTGAAGCTAAATTGGCTAATGTTTCTTCTTTATGTTCACTAAAACCTTTATCAAATGATGTTTGATTTATATTTTGTGGATCAAGAAGTTCAGTAGTACCTGTACCTATTTTACTAACCTTTCTATCTATAAAACTTTGTACTCTATCTCTAGCGCCATCCATACATATATGGCTTAAAGCATCATAAATTCTAACAAAATCATCTTTTTCTATAGACTCTTTAATAACATCTAGGTTTCCATTATTAGTGATTTTTGGCGATATACTTTGTAAGGTATTAGATAAATTAGTAAGTTGATCTAATATATCGACTCCACCATTTTTACAATAAACGTATATATTGTTAACTAATTCAGTTTGTTTTGCTAGTATATGTTCTTTATTATATAAATAGACATTGTATGGCTGACTTTTAGCTAAAGCAAAATCTATATATAAATCATATAATTTATTTAATGCAT
>CALXRO010000070.1 GCA_944390875.1 uncultured Rickettsiales bacterium | reverse complement strand
AAAAATTTAGCCAATTTTTTTCGTCAATAACTAGATCTATTTTTACCATCTTAAAATAATACTACCCCATGTAAGACCACCACCTAATCCTTCAAGAACAATAATATCGCCTTCTTTTACTCTATTTTCAATAATTGCTTGATTTAAAGCTAAAGGAATAGAAGCGCCTGATGTATTACCATGTTCTGATATAGTACTGACTACTTTACTATCATCAAGTTCAAGTTTTTTAGCTATACCATTTATTATTCTCTGGTTTGCTTGATGAGGTATTAACAAATTAATATCATTTTTACTAAGACCACAATTGTGTAAACCTTCTAATATACATTCACTCATTTTATTAACTGCTAATTTGAAAACTTCAGACCCTTTCATTTTTATTTTTCCGGACAATTGATTTGTAGATACTCCGCCATCAGTATTTAATAAATCAAAATATTGCCCATCAGAATGTAGTACAGTAGATATTATGCCCATATTTCTATCTTTAGTAGCTTGCAAAATAATAGCTCCAGCTCCGTCACCAAATAAAACACATGAATTTCTATCTGTCCAATCAATAATTCTACTAATTGTTTCCGCGCCTACAACTAATACATTATCTGCTTTCTCAGTTTTTATTAAAGAATCAGCAATATCAATTGCATATATAAATCCACAACAAACTGCTTGAACATCAAAGGAAAAACAATTTGAACCTATACCAAGTTTATTTTGTAAAATAACGGCCGATGAAGGAAAAGTTCTATCTGGTGTTGTTGTAGCCATAACTATAGCATCTATTTCATTTACATCAAAATTAATCTTATTTATTGCCTCCATACATGCTTTTAGAGCTAAGTCAGTCGTTAACTCGTCATCAGCTGCTATATGTCTTTTTTTTATTCCAGTTCTAGTTGTAATCCATTCGTCACTTGTATCTACAATTGATGCCATATAATCATTATCATAAACTTTGGTTGGCAAATAGCCTCCAGTAGATATAATTTTTGAGTTTCTCATAAGTTTAACCCTCTATAATTAACATATTAATTATTTTTTCATTTATATTACTTTTTATTAGTTTAATAGTATTTTCTATGGCAAAACAAAATGACTTACCATTTGCATTACCATGACTTTTTACAGAAATACCATTTAGACCCAAAAACATAGCCCCATTGTAATTTTCAGGGCTTATTCTGCTTTTAAAAGATTTTAGAGAATTTGATAAAAGCAAAGCTATAAATTTATTAAAAATAGATTTTGTAAATAAATCTTTAAGATTTTTTGAAAAAAATTTAGCCGTTCCTTCTATAGTTTTTAATGCAACATTACCTGTAAAACCATCGGCAACGACTACATCCACTGTCCCTTTTAATATATCATTACCTTCAACAAAACCATAAAAATCTTCCTTTAATATACTATTCTTCAACATAAATGCAGCACTTTTAACGACATCATTCCCTTTCATTTCCTCAGAGCCTACATTTAATAAACCTATTGTGGGATTCTCCTTACCTGTTATAGCTTCGTAAAATATTTTTCCCATTACAGCAAACTGATATAAATTATTAGAACTACAATCTATATTTGCACCCATATCCAACATGGCTACACTAGAATTTCTTTCAGTTGGCAACATCTGTATAAGGGCCGGCCTATCCACATCCTGTAAAGTTCTAAGCAAAAGCATTGATATAGCCATAAGAGCTCCTGTATTACCTGCAGAAATGCTTGCATTTGCTATTCCTTGTTTAACAGCTTCTATTGCAAGCCACATACTAGAATCTTTTCCGTTCCTCATAGCTACCGAAGGTTTTTCATCACTTCTAACTCTTTTTGTGACATTAATGATTTCGTAATATTTTTCAGGAATACTTAATCTCTTTAACCCTGATTCTAGTATATCTTTCTCACCATACAAAAGGAACTTGATGTTATAGTTTGTATTTTTGTTTCTTTTTAAGAAAAACTTAATGCCCTCAATTTGAGCACTAGGGTAATTGTCTCCTCCTAAACAATCAATTGATATATTTATTGTATCTTTTTGACTATCACTCATATTAATTTATGCAGATACTTCTCCACTTTCTTCAATATTGCTTTTCTTATCTTTTTTATCTTGTATGATTTTTTTTCCATTGTAATAACCATCAAGAGAAACTTGATGTTGTAATTGATATTCGCCAGTTGTTTTATTTACGACAACATTGGCTAATTTCATTTTATATGTTCCATTTCCACCTCTTCTCAAACCCCTCTTTGATGGTGATGTTTTTTTCTTTGGTACTGCCATTTTTAAAAGTTTTATTTTTAATAATGCAGCTATTGTAAATTGATTTGATTAAAAGGCAAGTATTTATTAAAAATATATAAAATAACTATATATTATACATCTAAACATATTAAATACAAATTTTAATTTTTAAAATTATAAAATTTATCGGTAATTCATTCTTCCTAATGCCAAACCAACTACAAAAGATAAACTAACAGCAACATTCAGACATCTCATTCCATTTTTCATAGGAATAACAATTCTTGCTTCAATAGAATCATGCACATATTTTGGTACACCCGCCGACTCTCTACCTGCAAGCAAAATGTCATCATTTTTAAATTCAAAATCATAACAACTCAAAGAAGATTTAGTAGTTAATAACACAATTCTTGAATTTTTATTATAATCCCTAAATTCATCAAAAGAATTAAATCTGTTCATATTAACAAAATCATAATAATCCATCGAGGATCTT
>CALXRO010000069.1 GCA_944390875.1 uncultured Rickettsiales bacterium | reverse complement strand
TTAAAGTACCACTAACACCATATATTTATTTGGAAAAACTAACAATTAATATAGCTAATTTTATTAAACTTAATTTTGATTCTTTTATAAATCTTAAAACAAAATATGAAAATCTAAAAAAAGTTAATCTAGATTTAAAGATAAAACTATTGAGAACAAATAATGTAAATGAAGAAAATAATTCATTAAAGCGTATATTAAATTTTATATTGAATGAATCAAGAGAAAATTACACTATAAAACAAATAAACATTATAAACAAAGGTGTTTTTAATACAACAATAGATATTGATATAAATAATGTTGATAGAAATAATATATCAGAACATGATGTTGTTGTAGATTGTGATGGGAATTTTGTTGGAATTATTACAGATATAAAAGAAAAAAGTGCTACTATAATGTTAGCTACAGATTATATATCAAAAATACCAGCAAAAACTATTGAAAGTAATACAAGTCTTATTTTGACTGGTAAAGGTAACAATATGTTAGAAATCAAACACTTTCTAGGTAGAAAAGAAAATATCTCAAATGGTGATAAAGTTTATACATCCAATGATGGTAATATCTTTTTTGATTGGATATATATTGGTGATATAGTCAATATTAGCGACAAGATTTATGTTAAATTAGCCGCAAATTTGAACAATTTAAGTTATGTAATAATATTACATAAAAAGGTTGTTAAAAATATTCTTGAACAATATGAAACTTTTTAAAAAAGTAAATTTATTATTTTTGTTTTTTGTTTTAAATATTTTAGTAGATACTCATGCAAAACCATTTGAAAAAGAAATTGAAGAATTAGGTGACATATTTCAGTTTATAGTACCTACAATAGCAGGTTCTAGGGCTTTATATGATGACAAAGAATCTTTTATGCAATTCTTAAAACATTTCATAATTTTAAACGGATCAGCACATTTATTAAAAATACTTATAAAAGAAAAGAGACCGAGTTATGATAAATATGATTCTTTCCCTTCTACTCACACTACATCTGCTTTTGGTGGAGCTACATTTATGCACTTTAGATATTCTTTTAATGATTCAATTTATTTATATTTAATGGCTGCATTTACAGGTTTTTCGCGTGTATATGCAGAAAAACATTATGTACATGATGTTTTAGCTGCAATTGCTTTAAGTTTTTTGAGTAGTTATATATTTGTTAATAAGAAAAATGATAATATAAACTATTCTTTTAACTATGACTTAGAAAAAAAAGGTGTATACCTAGGAGTTAATTTTAACTTCTAATTAAACCTATAAAAATAAATCAATCTTGTTTAAGTATTTTAAAAAAGATATATTCACATATTATTTATTTCTAGATGTTTTTTTACTGTTTTCTCCAAATATAAAATCCAATTTTAGCACAATATCTAAAAGAATTATTTATTAAAAAAATTAATTTGACTTTAATTTTGAGCCATAATAATATAAAAAAGCATACATTTATAATTTCTCCAAATGCGGTCAGTTAAAGCTGGCCGCCAGGTATGTAATATAGCAACTCAATAAGGATAATATGTGAAAAAAGTAAATTTTGTAAGTAAATTGTTTATTTGTTCTATTATTTATTTCTGCTATAATAAAAAAATTTATGGAAAATCAGAAATAACAGAATGGTCTACGTTTTTTGGTTATAGTAATAAACTACAATATCATGCTTGGTTCAACAAATATTTAGAAAATAAAATATTCCACGTTAGAATACCAATTTTTGATATTTCCTATTTAGGTTTAACAGAAAATGATATTAAAGATTTTTCATTACTTGATAATATGTTTTTTATAAAGAAGAATGATAAATATAGATTATTAAAAAAAGAAAAGGAAGTCAATAAGAAAGTAGTATTACGTATATCTAAGGATGAATTTCCAATGGAATTTATATTAAGTAAAAATGCCTTTAAAGATACTGAAGGCATACAAAATTTAAATGAATGCATAGAAAGATATATAGGAAATAATAGTTTATTATCTAAAATTAGAGTATTGGCAATAAAACATCCATTTCTAAAACGTATTTTAAATATTAAAACTTTTGATGTTGAAGAAGAAGCTCGGTATTATTTTAGAATGATAAGGAAATAATTAACAATTAAACCACTTTTAGGTGATTTAATTGTTTATATCAGTTTCTATAACTCAAAATCAGTTATTCCATTATAAGCATAGATAAATAATTGTCTTAATTCAGATATTAAAGGATATCTAGGGTTTGAGCTAGTACATTGGTCATCAAATGCTTTTTCTGATATTTCGTCCAAAGCTCCCATAAATTCCTTTTCTGTAAAATTATTTCTTTTCTCTGCTTTTATTGACGAAGCAATACCAATTGATGATTTTAGTCTTTCTATTTCTTTTATAAGATTTTTTATTTTTTCTTCAGTATTTTTACCACCAAAGCCCATAAAATCAACAACTTGTGCATATTTTTCACATGCAAAAGGATACTTATATTGAGCAAAAGCAGCTTGTTTTGTTGGTTTTGCACTACTATTAAATTTTATAACCTGAGACAAACAATATGCATTTGCTATACCATGAGCTATATGAAATTTTGCACCAAGTTTATGTGCCATTGAATGGCAAATACCTAGGAAAGCATTTGAAAATGCCATACCAGCTATATTAGCTGCATAATGTATTTGTTCTTTTGCGTCTAAATCGCCCTCATTTACAGCTTTTTCTAAATTGGCAAATATCATTTTTATTGCTTGAATTGCTAAACCATCAGTAAATGGTGAAGCCATTGTTGATACATATGCTTCAAGTGAATGTACAAGTGCGTCTATGCCTGATGCTGCTGCTAATCCTTTTGGCATTGTTGTTGCCAAGTCTGGATCAACTATAGCCATTGATGGTGTAAATGCATAATCTGCTATAGCGTATTTATTTTGAGTTTTTTCATCAGTTATAATTGTAAAAGGTGTAACTTCAGAACCTGTACCTGATGTTGTTGGTATACAAACTAAACTAGCAATTTTTCCCAGTTCAGGCATCATATAAGCTCTTTTTCTTATATCTAAAAATCTCATGGCTACATCTTCAAACTTTATATCAGGTTGTTCATACATCATCCAAACCATTTTTGCAGCATCCATTGGTGAACCTCCACCTAATGCAATAATAACATCAGGTTTAAGATTTTTACAAGCTCTTAATGCTCTTTCCACTAAAGATAATGTTGGATCAGGTTCTACATCTGAAAATATTTCATATTTTACATTTATATCTTCTAAAACATCTGTAATTTTCTTTGTATAACCAAGATCAAATAAAACTTTATCAGTTATTATGAATGCCTTTGTTTTGCCCTCTAATTCTCTAAGAGCAAAACTTACACAACCTTTTTTAAAATATATTTTTGGCGGTACTTTAAACCATAGCATATTTTCCTCTCTTTCAGCAACTGTTTTTATATTTAATAAATGCTTTACACCTATGTTTTCACTAACTGAATTATGTCCCCAAGAACCACAACCTAATGTTAATGAAGGCTCTAATCTAAAATTAAATAAATCTCCTATTCCTCCATGTGAAGAAGGTTGATTTATTAATACTCTACATGTAGTTAATTTATTACTAAAATAATCTATACGTTCATAATTATCTTGTTTTGTATATAATACAGATGTATGACCATTACCACCCAAAATAATTAATTCTTCAGCTTTTTCTGTAGCTTCCTCAAATGTTTTAGCTTTATACAATCCTAGTATAGGTGATAATTTTTCATGCGCATATGGTTCATTATGAGTTGTATCGCTTACTTCACCAATTAATATTTTTGTATCATTTGGAACCTTTAAACCTGCCATTTCCGCTATTTTTACAGCTGATTGGCCAGCAACTGCAGCATTTAACTTACCATCTGGAAAGAAGAATTTTGCTAATTTTTCTTTTTCTTCTTTATTTAAAATATAACAACCTCTCTCTTTAAATTCTTTTTTAACTGTTTCATATATTTCAGATAATACTATAACAGATTGCTCAGAAGCACAAATAACACCATTATCAAATGTTTTACTCAATATTATTGAATTCACAGCCATATTGATATCAGCAGTTTCATCTATAACTGCAGGAGTATTACCAGCACCTACACCTATAGATGGAGTTCCAGAACTATAGGCTGCTTTAACCATTCCTGGACCGCCAGTAGCTAGGATTAAACTAATGTCAGGATGTTGCATTAGTGCACCAGATAATTCTATTGTGGGGTCATCTATCCAACCTATTATATCCTTTGGAGCACCAAATTGAACAGCTTTCTCCAGTATTATTCTTAAAGTTTCACAAGTACATTTTTTAGCTCTAGGATGTGGTGAAAAAACTATACCATTTCTTGTTTTTAAAGATATGAGAGCTTTAAAAATTGCTGTCGATGTTGGATTTGTTGTAGGAATTACACCAGCTATTACTCCAACAGGACAAGCTATTTTTGCTATTCCATGTATTTTATCTCTATATACTATACCACAAGTCTTCGTATTCTTGTATTTATTGTAAATATATTCTGCAGCAAAATGGTTTTTTATAACTTTATCTTCAACTATACCCATTCCGGTTTCTTCCACAGCCATTTTAGCTAAGGGTATTCTTTCTTTACACATATAAAGTGCTACTTGCCTGAAAATGTAATCAACTTGTTCTTGTGTATAACTTGAAAAAGTTTCTTGAGCTTTTTTAACCTTTTTAATAAGAACATTTAAATCATCTATTGAATCTACCTTCATTTTAATAAATTTTTTATGAATATTAGTCTGATAATTATTAATTTTTTTATAAAAGTCAAATTAAATATTGTTCATAATTGAGTAAGTAAATACTTTTAGAAGATTATAATTAATTTTTTTGTTATAGTAAAAAAATTACATTTTTTTTGTAAAAGATATTTTATTTATAATAATTTGTTATATATTGTAGTATATTTATATATTATAACTAATAATATGATTAAAGTAAGAAGAGTTAATGAAAGTGATTTAGAGGGTGTTTACAAACTTTATATTGATGTAACAACTAAACACCCAACAAAAATGACTCAGACAAGTTCTGAGGTTAAATTAGACTATATAAAAAATGATGTTATTGGCAAATCAATGAAGTATGGTCTAATGTTAGTTGCAGAGGATGAAAATGGTAATATATTAGGAATTTTTAAAGCATATACCTCACCATATAAATCTTTAGCTCATGTTATGAGCAATGTTACTCTTATGTCTGTTCCAAATGCAATAGGAACTAGAGTATTTGTTATATTAATGAAAGAGTTTTTTTCTATATTAGAAAATGAATATAAACATATATATAAGCTTGAAAGTAATCCACATAGTTCAAATACTGTAGCAATAAAATTTTATTTAAATCATGGTTTAAAGACTGACGCAGTATTAAAAAATAAAATATTTAATTTTGAAAAAAACGATTTTGAGGATGAAGTAATAGTTAGTTGGACTAATCCAAATTTTGATATGGAAGCTTTAAAAAAATATCACTTATATTTAGCTAATTATTTAAATGGAGGTAAGTGATTTTTTATGATTAGTATTAAAAATACCTGAAAATAAGCCAAAAATTAAGAGATAATTAATGTATTTGACTTTTTTCTTAAATATTGTTATATTAATCGATATTAAGTTTATTAATTAATTTGAGTTATTATGAGTACAGTTTTTGACAGAGTTAAAAAAATAGTAGTAGATAACCTAGGTGTTGAAGAATCTAAAGTTACAGAAAGTAGTAATTTTATAGAGGACCTAGGAGC
>CALXRO010000068.1 GCA_944390875.1 uncultured Rickettsiales bacterium | reverse complement strand
ATAGGTACTCTGGGCATGAAATATTTTAATAAAACAGAAAAAAATAACAACTTAACGATGATGGAAATCGTTGATTTATATAAAAAGCTTAATTTTTTAAAAGAAAAACAAAACATAAATTTTGTTGTTTTAGAAATAACAAGTCAAGGTCTTGATACAAGACGTTTTGATGGTTTAAGTGTTGATATTGCTGGCATAACTAACATATGCAATCACGAACATTTAGATTATCATAAAAACATGGAAAATTACTTTAATAGTAAAATGGAATTATTTAAAAATCATTGCAAAAATAATGCAAAAATTATTTTAAATCCAGACACAAATTATTATGATAGAATAAAAAAAATTTGTCTAGATAAAAATTATAAAATCATAACATTCGGCTATAATAAAGAATCTGATTTTAGAATATTATCAAATAAAGTAATCGATGGTTTTCAAAAATTTGTTTTTAGTTTTAATAATAAAGAATATAAAGTAAAAACAAGATTGTTCGGAGATTTTCAGATATTAAATCTTCTTGAAGCTCTTGTATTTGTATTTGGTTTAGATTTGAAAATAGATTTTAATAAAATAGTTGATACTTTGCAACACGTAACTGCTGCTGATGGTAGAATGAAATTTATTTCAAAGACAAAGATTGGTGGATATATTTATATAGATTATGCACATACTCCTAGTTCTTATGAAACAGTACTTAGTACTATTAAAGAACATCTTAAAAAAATAGGTAACGGTAGATTAATAACATTATTTGGTTTAGGTGGAGATAGAGATAAAAGTAAAAGACCTATTATGGGGCAAATAGCACAAAAATATTCAGACATTACAATAGTAACAGATGATAATCCAAGAACTGAAAAACCAGAAGATATAAGAAAAGAAGTTATTTTAGGTTGTAATATGAATGATAAAAATTTATATAACTTTGATGGTGGTAGAGAAAAGGCAATTAAATTTGCCATTTCTCTTATAAAAAAGAATGATATACTCATTCTTTTAGGCAAAGGACATGAAAACTACCAAATAATCGGCAATGACAAAATCTACTTTTCTGAGGAAGAAGTGGTCTTAAAAAATATTTAGTGCAACCTATAGCTATATAGTTATAGTATGTTGGTCAGCTGATTTTCTTGGATTGGAAGATCTACCAGGATTAATATTTTCATTTATTTTAAAACCTGCATCAATATCTACTTCTTTATTAACCGCATTTTTAAAGATATTTTTAAAATTCTCCATAAAATTTCCATTCATAACATCACTGATACCTTTCATTGGTTTACTAAATAAACCACTGTCTCCCATTATTTCTGTGGCATCCTTACCAAATACATTATCCATAACTTTTTCTTCAGTCATTTTATCCTCCATTTTTTAAGTTATTATTTTTTATAAATTAATAAACTATTTAACCCTCTCTACATAAGTTGAATCTTCTGTTTTTACAACAATTTTATCATCACTTGTAATAAAAGGTGGAACCATTATCCTTATACCATTTTCAAGTATTGCAGGTTTATATGATGCAGCCGCAGTCTGCCCCTTAACTGTCGGTTCAGTCTCTTTTATTTTAACTACAACAGTATCTGGTAATTTAATACCAATTACTTTTTCATCACAATAACAAACCTTAACATTCATACCATCTGATAAATACACAAATCTCTCTCCTAACAAACTTTTTGGGAAAGATTCTTGTTCATATGTAACTAGATCCATCAATGCTATATTGTCACCTTCATCATACTGATATTGAAAATCTTTTTCATCTAAAACTATTTTTTCTACATCTTCTCCCGCTCTAAATCGTTCATTTAACTTGCTACCACTATTTATATTTTTCATTTCTAACTGTATAAAAGCACCACCCTTACCTGGTTTTACATGCTCTTTTTTAACTATCATCCAATACTGCTCTTTATATTTTATAACATTTCCTATACTAATAGAATTTACATTCATTTTTTAATAAGTATCATATTTGAGCCTATATTAATTAATAAAAATTAAAAATCAATTGTATTTTTAAAAAAACATAAATATATGTATTGAATCTATTATTTTTTAAAATATATTATTTAATTAAATGTTTCACGTGAAACAAAATGAGTAAAAACACAAAAGTAATATCGATAGTAAATCAAAAAGGCGGCGTAGGAAAAACAACAACAGTACTAAACATATCAGCCGCTTTAGCTGTACTTGGGAATAAAACATTAGTTATAGACTTTGATCCTCAAGGCAATTTAAGTTCTGGCTTAGGTATAGAAGAACGTAATAACACAATATATAGCATACTATGTGGTGAGAATATAAACAAAAGTATTAAGAAAACAAAAATAGAAAAACTTGATATAGTACCTTCCGATATGAATCTAGTTGCTTTTGAAATAGAAAATATCAATAAAAACGATAGAGAATATATTTTAGATAGAAAATTATCAGAAATTGATAATTCCTATGATTTTATAATAATAGATTGCCCACCATCATTAGGTCTTTTAACTGTCAATGCTTTATCTACTTCAGATTCAATAATAATACCCTTACAATGTGAATTTTTTGCATTAGAAGGTTTAAGCCATTTACTAGAAACATCAGAAAGGATAAAATCAAATTTTAATAACAAGTTATATATAGATGGTATTTTACTAACTATGTACGATAAAAGAAATAAATTAACAGAGCAAATAGAAAAAGATGTTAGAGATTATTTAGGTGAATTAGTTTATAAAAACGTGATTCCAAGAAATGTTAGACTTGCTGAATCGACTTCATTTGGTATGCCGGCTATAGTTTATGATATGAATTGTAGTGGTTCAGTAGCTTATATTAATTTTGTTAAAGAACTTGTAAAAAGAAATGTCAGAAACAAATAAAAAAATTGGCAAAGGTTTATCGTCTTTACTTGGCAATAAGAATTTATCAATATTAAATTCGGATTCAAAAAGCGAAATAGATATAGATTCTATTATAGTTAATAAAAATCAACCTAGAAAAAATTTTAATAAAGAATCTATGGACGAGTTAGTGAACTCAGTCAAAAAATTTGGAATATTACAACCAATTTTAGTTAGAAAGATAAATAATAAATATGAAATAATAGCTGGAGAAAGACGTTATAAATCTGCTATTTTAGCTGGTCTTAAAAAAATTCCAGCAATAATAAAGAATTTAGACGATAAAGATGCTTTTAGTTTAAGTATAATTGAAAATATACAAAGAGAAGACTTAAATCCAATAGAAGAAGCAAATGCGTATCATGAGCTTATAGACAAATATAAATATACACAACAAGAAATATCTGATATAATTGGGAAAAGTAGAAGCCATATAGCAAACATCATGCGTTTGTTATTACTCCCAGATAAAATAAAAAATTGTCTTATAGAAGGAAAAATAGAAATGGGGCATGCAAGAGCGCTTATTAATTATGAAAACTCAGAAGATATCATAGATTACATAATTAATAATAATCTCACAGTTAGGGAAGTTGAAAAACTTATTAAAGACAGCAAAATTCCAGTGTTGAAGAAAAAAATAAAAATATCAATACCAGAAAACATTAGTCTTAAAATAAATAAATTTTCCAAAAAAATTGATTCTAAATGTAAAATAACTTATAATGAGAAAGATGGATCAACAGAATTGACAATTAAGTTTATAAACGAAAGTAAACTAGATGAATTTATTAACAAATTTTAGCATAGGATAATGTTAGTTGGCGATATAAAAGAAGGAAATAAAAAAATATTAATGATAGGTTTAAACAGCATAGGTATTTCATTAAGTAAAATATTGTCTAAATATGGTAATATTTTAACTTTTCTTGATTATGGAAAACAACAAATTAAAACTTATAAGGAAGTTCCAAATATAAATTTAGAAATAATAAACTTAACTGAATGTGATTTTAATAATTATGATTACATAATTATTAATAAAAAATTAGATCAAGAAGATACAAAGAATAATAATTTATTGAATATTTTAATGGAATTCTTTGATAAAACATACATATTACCTGAAATTATAAACGTTATATTACCTGATAAAAATTTTATTTATATCAACGATGATACATATAAATATTTAGTTTATTCTGAATTAAATAAAATTTATAAAGAAAATTCAATAAATTCTATTACAGTACCATATTTTGAAAACGAAGAGTTAGAAGAACCAACAATTATAGAATTATCAGAAATAGACAATTTCATGATTTGCAATTATAATAAAGAATTTGTAAAAAACATAGATTTTAATATTATATGTTTTTTAGATAGTCAAGAATATGAGATTGAAGAAATAAAAAATACAATCATAAAACAAAACCAAAACACAAAAATACTAATAAATTTAGATAACAACTATTTAAAGGAATTATATAAGATTATTCAAAAAGATAATATAGCTAAAAATATAATTCCTATTTCAAATGATAAAATGATGGAAAAAGGTTATTCATATATAAACAATACAATATACTGCAATGATAAAAATGAATCATATGATATAATTGAAAACGATTGTATCGTAAATAACATTGTAAAAATTAGTGTATTAGTTTCTTTTATAATAGCTTATAATACTAGTCAAACAGTTAATGATGTAGTTGAGTGTCTAAATAATTTTCAAGGTATACCAAATATAATTGAATATACTAATAAAATTAATAATATAAAGTTTATAAATAACATTTGGGCACCAACACTCAAAATACTAACGGCACCATTAGAAACTTACGATAATATATATGTTATTTTTGTAACAAATTACAAACAAAATAATTTTCTTAATATTAAAAATTATAAAGACAAAATAAGAAAGATATTTTTGATTGATATATTTAACTATATTATTTTGAATGAATTTTCTAATAAAATAGAAATAGAAAAGTGTAATAATATTAATGATGCCTTTGAAAAAACTATTAAAAGCGTAAATGATAGTATAAATAATACTAAAATTAATGAAGCAACTATATTACTAAGTCCAGTTATTGCTGATAAAAACAATTTTATTTATTATAAAGATTATGGTATTAAATTTAAGAAGTTAATAGAGGATTTATAAAATGGAAAATTTAAAAGGTAAATTTATAACATTCGAAGGCGGGGAAGGTGTTGGGAAAAGTACACAATCTAAACTCCTTGTAGAAGAATTAAATAAAAAAGGAATAAAAGCAGTTTGGACAAGAGAGCCTGGTGGTTGCGATGATGCTGAAGAAATAAGAAAGTTAATTGTAAGCGGGAGCGCAAATAGATGGGATGGAATCACTGAACTATTATTGATATATGCTGCTAGACGTGTACATACAGAAAAAAAAATAAAACCTTTATTAAAAGATGGAGTAACTGTTATATCTGATAGATATTTTGACTCAAGTCTTGCTTATCAAGGCTTTGGACATAATTTACCTATAGAAAATGTTGAAACAATAAGAAAAATAGTTCTAGAAGATTTTAAACCGGATGTTACAATATTTTTAGATATGGACACGGAAGCTGCACTTATGAGAACCAATAAAAGAGGTGATAAAAATAGATTTGAAGATATGGAATTAAGTTTTCATAAGAAAGTTAAAGATGGCTTTGAATATATGTTGTCTAAAGAAAATGAAAGATTTATTAGGATAGATGTTACCAACATTACAATTAATGAATTAAATAAAATAATAATCAATAAGTTAACTAATTATTTTGATTATAAAACAAAATAAATAATTTTATTGTTTACAATTCAAAAATATTTTATATAATATAAACAACATTTAATTTTTTATAATAAATAAAAGGACATTATTATTATGCTTACTGGACATAGAGAAAATGTTAGAAGAAGATTTAAGATATCTAAAGAGTCATTGCCCGATTATGAATTGTTAGAAATGTTATTGTTTTTAGCAATTCCTAGAAAAGACACAAAACCTATTGCAAAAATGCTTTTAAAAAAGTTTCGTAATCTTGAAGATATAATAAATGCTGACAAAGACCAGCTATCAAGTATAGATGGTATAGGTGAAGCAACAATAATAACATTACAACTTATTCATGAAATTTTTTTAAGAATATCTATAGATAAAATAAAAAAAGGTAAACTTATTCTTAATAGCTATGAAAAAATAGAAAAATATTGCAGAACAAAAATAGGTTACAAAATTAAAGAAGAAATGCTTGTTTTATTTTTTAATGGTGAAATGGAACTAGTAAATGAAGAAATAGTAAACACTGGTAATCATTTTGAAGTGAGAATGTACAAAAATATAATAATAACCAAAGCCACACAAAATGGAGCTTGTGGTATAATATTATCACATAATCATCCATCAGGAAATTACGAACCATCCATTTCCGATATAAAACTTACAAAAAGTCTTAAAGAAATACTTGATCAAACAGAACTTAAACTTTTTGATCATATAATAGTATCAAATAAGGGAAGCTATAGTTTTAGAAAAAATAAACTTGTAGTTGATGATGTTTTAAGAAAATCTTAACTTCATTTTTACCAAATCTAATCATAAACCCATTATTTTTAGTTACGAGGATATAAGTCTTTAAAAAATTTAATTTTTTAATATTGAATTATTTAATATATTTTGTATAATTCATCTTATGAAATATATAAATATAAATCAAATAATAATATTATATATTCTTGCAAATATCATATTATTTAGCGTAATGAATATGAATATAATGTATTAATTGGCGAAATTGAAAAAAGATTGAAAGAAATAATTATGCAAGTTGATAATGAACTAAATATCGAAATATTAGAAACAGGAACTGATAAAGATTACATCTATGTTTTGGTATTAGAAAAGCTAGAAGATAAAAAAATAATCACTTAGGCTCACAAGTTATACAATAGATCACAGAAAAGATATATAGTACTTGTAAGAAATTTTTTAAGAAACAAGGTGAACTGTCTAGTTATAAGAAAAGAATTAAATATAAATCATTAACATTAAAAGGAAGTATTGTTTATAATATTATCTATCTTAATGGTTATGCATATAAATTCAGTAAAAAACAAAAGATATTAGCTTATAATAAAATAAAAACTTTAACTATTAAGAAAGATAATATAGGGGAAATTTTTATATCTGTGTTAGTTTAGAAACAAAAAACAAGGTCCATATCACAACAGATAAAAGTGTGGATATAGATTTTAGACTTAAAACCTTTCTAACATTATTGATAACACAACTATAAACTCTCCATTATTTTATCTTAGATCATTAAAAGAACCTAGAGTCAAACAAAGAAATCTCAGCTCAAAGAAAAAAGGATCAAATAATAGAATCAAAGCTAAATTGGAATTATCAAAATTACATATAAAACTAACAAATTAAAAAAGATTATTTCTTCAAATTAGCTAATATTATAGCTAGAGAGTATGATAATTTTTTTTATCGAAGATTTAAATTTAAAAGCCATGTTTAAAATTTAGTATAGAAAAATAAACGATTTAGCCTTTAATGAATTTATTAACATATTAGCAACTAAAACATATTTTATTAATATTGATAAATTCCATCCTAGTTCTAAAACTTGTAATTGTTGTGATTATATTGAAAATAAAAAGGATTTAAAAAACCTTAGAGATAAAATCTTTAATTGTCCTAATTGCAATACAAAGATAGAGACAGATATTATAATGTTATTTTAATATTTATATAGTTGCGGTATCAGCTCTTGAAGGAGAATATGTAAGTCTTACAAAAGTAGTATAGATTTGTTAATATTAGAAACTCTCGCATTTATGCTTGGGGAATATGTCATCACATGATTCATTAATTATGATTAGATCCAGTTTTTATCTGTAATTTATATAGATATATTAAAAGTTGTCTTCTTGTTTTTCTCTTATAATATCTTTCTCTTATATTAGCGATCCAATGATTATTTTCTTTCATAATTTTCTCCTATTAATATTATTTCAGTTGATATCTTATAATTTAACGTGTGCTCTCGATTTTCTCTTAAACTTTCTAAAATTTCTAAAATATTTCCTATAAAATTATCCTTTCCAGCTATAAAAGTTTGAATTGTATTATTTGTTTTTAATTCTTGTGAATTATCTTCTATTGCTTGTATTCTATCTTTTATATCATTAATATCTTGAGTATTTTGATCTATTTGAACTTGTTGAGCCTGTCGAGTCTGTTCAGTCTGAACTCTTTGTCTCTCTTTAGCAACTCTAGCTCTAAACCCTCTGACTGCCATACAACAATTACTCTCAACCAAAACTAAAAAACCAACTATAATCATCAGATCAATTAACATTTTTTTATAATTTTTATTATTTAAAATTTTTTCATAAAACCTATTATTTAGAAGATAATATAAATCTATACTATTATAATAGATTATAATTTTAATACATATAAATTGATAAAACCACCTGATAAACTCAGATGGTTTTATTTTTCTAAAATTTATGTTAATATTTATTTAAAACTTAAAGTTAAAGTCAAATAATACTGCTTTTCTATTAAAGTTATAAGATATTTCATAACCAAAGTATTTTTGATCTAAACCAAGTCCTAATGACATACCAGCCATATTTTCAGGTTTTGGAAATATTATTATATTTTGTATTGTATTTGGTTTTGATTCATAAGAATGTTCATATTTTGAACCAATATCTACAAAATATTTAAATTTAAAAGATATAGTATTTACTCTATCACCCATAAACATTGATTTAAATATATCACTAAATCTTAAATCAAAATAATTTACTAAATATAAACATTACTATAGTTTTATATATTGCGACAGCTAATTATATTAAAACTAGTTAGTATGTTTTACTAATTTTTTTTAAAAAAAATACTAGCCCAAAAAGCCAACAATAAATACAATACTATAATAAATATTTACCCAATATAGAGTAATAAATATTATTAAACACCTGTTATTACTCATTAAAAAAACCAAACAACTCTTTAATATGTATAGATATAGCTTCTCTATATTTTTTCAAATCTTGAATTGGATCAAAATTGTCATATCCAATTAAAAGAGCTATTTTATTTTCTTCTTTTTCTGCCAAAGTTTTAATTTCTTCAAATGCAGAATCCAATGTTTTTTCAATGATATCCAATGACATTTCTCTAGCTGCTAACTTGCCAAAAGCTTTTTTTTGTTTTCTAAA
>CALXRO010000067.1 GCA_944390875.1 uncultured Rickettsiales bacterium | reverse complement strand
GGTTTAAGTTCATCTGTAACTATACTATCCATAAGATTATATTTCTTATTATTAATAATCATAAACTAAACTTTCTACAATCCTATATTGTTATTATAATAGATAAAATAAAAAAGTATGCAATAATATCAACAAAATAATTAAATGAATAAAAAAACACTGATTTCAAACAGGAGATCGTGTTATGCCAAGAACTATATTTCAGAATCTTTATGTGATTGTTTCTGAAGAATAATTATCACTATATAAAGGAGGGACATATTTCATTAATCAAACAAAATTATCATTTTTAATATCAAAGATTATGTGCAAACTCAAATAAAATAATAAATCAAAAATATGACTTTCATAGTACTCATCTTTTAAAAATCCATGTGCAGAATTATTTCTTAGATTAAGTTCTTGAATTTTTTTAAGATAAAACAAAAGCTTATTATCTAATAATTTATTTTCTTTACATTTTTCTAATAAATCATACATTGTACATTCGCTCTCAATAAGATTGTCAGAACTATTTGTTTTATATTTTTTTGTTGATATTCCTTTATGGTTTAGTATAATTCTTAAAGAGTCTTCTAATTTTGAAAACAGTGCATCAATTGCTATAATTCTTTTATTAGTTAAAAAAGAATCTATAATTTGAGCAAAACTTTTTGAATGATCCTTTAATATTGGATTAGATTGTTTTATGTCTAACATAATGTCATTATAACAAGAATCATCATTTATCTCGTGTTTGAAGGAATTATTAATATTACTACTAACTATACTTTTTCTTTCTTTATAATGAAACCAGTAATTTTTTATGTAATTTTCTGCTGGCTCTATTATGCTTGAATAAATAATTTCAGTTATACAATATATAGAATCACAATTTACTGGATCCATATAAACATTTATACACCCATTCATATCATAAACATTGCAGCTACTTCCTACGAATTCGTTAAATCGATCGTTTTTTTTATAATTATCATAAGATTCGTTATACTTATTTTGATCAGGTAATTTTGATAAAACTCTACGTGCCATTAATATTAATGGTTCTTTTAAAGAATTTGTTTTTGAAATACTAGTTAAAATTATATTTTTATTATTTTCGATTTCTTCTTGAGTAATATTTATTGGTATTTTGATAAATATTGGTTCATTTGTTCCTATTTCTTTTTCTATAAGTAGATTATTCATCTTTTTTCTAAGCTCTTTCGATGTTTTATATTTATTAAAAAACCCAATAATTTCTCTTTTTTCATTTGTATAAGAAAAATCATTATAACTTATAATTTCTAGATTATTATGATGTTTAATCAAAGATTCAATAAATTGAGATTTGTAATTGTCTAGATAATTATTTATTATCTTAATTGTATCATTAATTTTGTATTTTTTTTCAAGTTTTTTTAAAGAAATTAGATAATTTTCTAAATATTCTATTAAACTTCTAGTATATATCTCATAAATATCATTGTAATTATTACTGTTTTCTTCTATTTCCAAAACATTAATAACTCTTAAAATAAATTCCTTAGCTTTATCTCTTTTGTATAATTCATTATTTTTTAAAAAATAATACAAAAAATCTCTAAATTTATTTGTAATAAATAATTTGTCTAGCAATAGTCTTTTTATAACTCCAGAAATTTTAGTATCAAATAATATTTTTTTTATAAATAGTGTACATTCATCCAGTTTTTCATTTTTTAATTGTGATAATAAAATATATTTATCAAATGAATAAAAAATATTGTCATATAAAAAATGATTAATGTTATAGATGAATTCTTTACAATATATTACAATAACACTCTCTTTATATAGGGAAATAGCTGAATCTAAATATGTTAATGATTTTCTATTGAAACACCATTTAAGATGATAAAGATCGGCTTTATAAGATAAAATTTGAATTTTATTAATATTATTAATATCCAATATTAATTCTAGTCCTTTAAAATTAATAAGATTGGTAATTTCATCTATAATTTCCTTGATATATTGCTTACGTTTATCATCTGATATTTTTTCTAAAAATTTATTAACATTAAAATCCTTTTTCCATAAATATTCTAGATGTAGAATATCAATATTCTGTTCCTTATTTAAGGATCTTAAATCTTGAATTATTATAAAAAGTTTGTAAACATCATACCCGTTTTCTGTAACATCTTCACAAAATGGTGATAAATCTAATCTACTAAATATTTTACTGAAGATTTCTATAGTTTTATTTGTTATTTCTGTATTTTTTACTTTTTTATTATTCATAATAATATATAATTTTGAAATAAAGTAAAACTAAAATATATAATTTTCAATTAACAATTATTAGCAAAATAAATACTTATTTATAAATTAATAATAATGCTATTTAATTAAAATTACTATATAATATGAGCTAAAATGATTTTTATGAGGATTTATGTTTAACATTTTCTTTAGATTTGATAACAATATTTACATTGTTTAAGATGTTATTAAAATATTAGGTTAAAATTCTACATAATATATTGTCCAGTTGATTTTATACAAAGATATAAAATTGGTAAAGCTTCAGTTGCTGGTAAATATGATCTCTATAATATAGGGGTACTAATATTAAAATGGATGATAATGGCGACTTTAATGTTACAACATTAGATAAATTCATGGAAGAAAATTTTAAAGAAGATAAAATAGATTTAATAAAAATAGATGTTGAGGGTTTTGAATATCAGGTGCTATCTGGAGCTAAAAAAACAC
>CALXRO010000066.1 GCA_944390875.1 uncultured Rickettsiales bacterium | reverse complement strand
ATTTGATTTTTGTTCATACAATTTATCATATTCAAATAGCTTGTCTATAGCCTTATCAATAAATAGGTTTGATAAATTTAAATATTCAATTCCAAAATTGGCTATATACTTATTTGTGTAGTAACTTCCAAAGTAACCTGTACTAACTGTTATTGTATTTTTACTATAAATATTCCTACCGCTCAGTACAAAAAATATTAAAAAGTATTTAGTGTATTTATTTGTCATTTTTTTATGATTATATTAATAATATTATACTAATTTTCAAGTTTTGTCAATAATGTATGTTTAAATGATTAATAGATTTTAATAATTTTTTTTAGGTTTCATAAATTTATAACTTTATTTATTGTCTGAAATATTAGATTATAAAGCTTTATGTGTTCAATATGTTCATTTTATTAATTTTTTGAAATATAATTATTTTATATTGTAAAAACTATATCTCCAATCCAACCCTAAAATAAAGAAAATCACTATTGTATTTATTATGTTTTGGATATAGTCCCTTTGAATAGTTAATCTCAAAATTAAGATATTTCCCCAAATATTTAAAACCTATACCAATACCATATATATTATTGCTTTTTATATTTACACCAAATGAATAGCCGCAATCAAAAAATATGTTTAATTGCAATCTTTTTATAAAATATAATGGATTGTTAATTTTAAAATCATTTCTAATATAAAAACCAGAATTTGACTGTAATATCGTGTTTCTATATCCTCTAACAGTACTATTACCACCGAGTGCAAACATATTCTCTCCATATAGAATATTTTCTATTGTATATTGTGAGTTTACATTTAATGAGTATGTAAATAAGTTATTAAATCTATTTGAATAATATATAAATAACTTATATAAATTATAATTAGAATATTTATATTTATTATTTTTAATACCTTTTTGAAAAGTAGGTTTGACTGAAATAATTCCATTTTTTAAATAAAAAATATTATTGAAATGTACTTTTATATTATATAATTTTCTGCTATTTATATTTATAAGTGTGCTATTTATATAATTTTTAGAATTATTATCTTCTAATTCAAATGTAATTGAGTTTTTATAAACATTATTTCTATAAATGACTCTATCTAATGAATATGTAAAATTATCAGTATCATTTTCAATTATTCTATTTTTATATTTTGAATTTCCATAACTAAATGACATTGTATAATAACCTAATGGAACTGAAATATTTACATATATTTGATCAAAATAACAATCTCTTTTTTTATTTATCTTAAAATTAGTTGTACTATATGATAAATATATATTATCATTAATGTTTAATAAATTATCTTTATTTATATTAAAATTAATCTTCTCATCTCCAGATCCATTATCATACACAACACCAAAAAATATACTTTTTTTATTTTGACTATAATTAATTAGATTAATATCAGAATAACCAATCATTTCCTGATCACTAGGTTTAATTTCTAGTTTAATATTATTTGATTGTAATCTATTCATTTGATCCAATCCTTGATCAAACTCTTTAATATTGAAAACTCTATCTTCCTTTTTAAATGGAAATGCAGTTAATATTTGTAGCTTACTATTACCATTCACATTATTTATCCTACCTTCTTGTATTACAAGTAGTATAGTATCTTTATATTTTGTTATATCAAAATAAACTCTACAATTTACATAACCATTTGTTATATAAAAATTATTTATATTGTCTCTTATATTTTGTAGATCTTTTTTAGATATACAATTACTATTATATTTAACAAATTTTTTATATAATTTATCTTCACTATATACAGTATTTCCTTCTAGTTTAATGCTGTTGTAATTTTTTATACAAGTTCTATCGTGGTTATTATTTCTAACAATATTATTCTCTTTAATTTTTTCATTTATTTTAAGTTTTTCTAATATTTTTATCTCCCTTTCCATTTTAATATCTGTTATATTATTAGCATATACTATACTTGGTATAACTATAATAAAAATAAGTATTATAAAATTAAACATCTTATGCTATTGACTTATTATAATATATAATTATTATTGTATATATCATGATAATTATCAACTATTATTATGACTTATAAAATTAAATGTTATTTGTTAATATATATTATATTATTTAATAATATTACAGTTTGTGCTTATGGTATAGTCCCTAGTGATGCCACAGAGACAAAAGTATACGAGAGTAGAAATAACAAAACGCCAATTATTGAGATAGCAGAACCAAATGATAAAGGAGTAAGCCTAAATAAATATGAAGATTATAATGTAGATCAAAGAAATTTAGTAATTAATAATTCAGTATCACCCGTAATATCGAAATTTGCTGGCGCAATAGATAAAAATAGTAATTTTAATAGTGGTATTGAAGCTGAAATAATAGTCAACGAAGTTGTAAGTGATAAAATAACTGAATTAAATGGATATACAGAAATAGCTGGAAAAAAAGCAGAACTTATAATAGCTAATCCAAACGGAATAATAACAAAAGAAGCTGGTTTTATAAATACAAGTAGACTAAGTTTAATAGTTGGTAGAAACACAGATATTGATAAGTTGGAATTTGAAATAGACAAAAAGAATGAACTAATAGTAGAAAATGATTTAGATCTAGCAAAGGTGGATTCTGTGACATTAATAGCAAGAATAGTCAAATTACGAAAAGAAATAACAGCAAAATCATTGAGAGTACAAACAGGAAACAACAAGGCAACAAAATTAAATAATGGAGAATATGATGTTACCTCAAGGGAGAACATAAGTGACAAACCAACTTTATCCATAGATGTTTCCGCTTTTGCTAATATTCAAGCTGGAAAAATATATATTGTATCAACAGAAGAAGGAGTTGGCGTAAGAATGGACTCTAACTTGACAACTAATGTAGATGATATTATTTTTGAAACAAAAGGAGATATTGAAATAAATAAAGACATAGTGTCAGAAAATAACGTAAGTATAAAAACAACAAAAAAATTAAATAACAGAGGTGCCGTAATAGCTAAGAATAAAAATATTGAAATAGAGGCTAATGCAGCAGAGAATAATAATGCTCTAATGTATGCTAAGTCGGGAGATATATCAATCACTTCAAAAAGACTAGATAATTTGCAAAAATCAGATATAAAAACAGCAAACGGAAATATAAAGTTAAGAGTAGATACCCTAAATAATATAGGAACAAGAAATCAAGAAATTAGAGAAGGGGAGGGGTATAGTGTAAGTAGATATAAAAATTATAGGATGAAAAAAGAGGAAGAAGCTCGTCAAAGGTATTTGGAAAATAGAAATAAAAATAATTTCCAGCGCCTATGGGGTTGGGGTTTGTTATTTTTAGGTAATTTTTATTCGCCATATTCTGATTCAAATCCAAATGCTATGCAAGATCAAGTGTTAGTACATCTAACTCATTCTTCTTCTAATATAACAGCAAATGGTAATATAGAAATAATATCAAATACAGTTACAAATAGAGATTCTAATATAACTGCATCTAAGGATATAAATATAACAGCAGACACATTAAATAATAGTAGAGAAAGTTTTGTAGTTGGAGGATTAAAAAAAGAAGTTGAAATAATAGAACATTATTGGGAGTATCCTTGGGGTTGGGGATGGTGTAAAGGATTTGGAAGAAAAAGATATCGTACTAGACACGATCCAGTAGACATTCCTCCACAAACACACCATTCAAATACTCCTTCTTTAATAGCAGCTGGAAGAAACATAAAATTAAATGTAAAGAAAAAGTTAGGTCAAGATGACGACATAAAAAATAAAACTAATTATAGTCCAATTGAAACAAATAGACCTCTTCCAGATTTAAATAACAACCATTTTATTATTAAATCCAGAGATCCAAGTTATATGTTTGAAATAAGACCAGAATTTTTAGATTTAAGTGTTTTTGAAGCAAGAAAGAATTATGAGACAGAGACAGAATTACCAGAAGATGTAGTGTTTCTAGGTGATTCTTTTGTTGAAAATGAATATATAAAAGATCAATTAGAATTACAAAAAGAAACAAACAAAACCATTCTCGCAAACCAAAACCAACTAAACTCAAGAATACAAGAGCTTATATTAAATGGTATTGAATATGCAAGGTTACACAAAGATCAAATATCATATCAACTTAATGAAAAACAAATAAAAGAATTAGAAAAGGATATGATTCATTATGAAAGAAGAATAATAAATGATATTGAAGTATTAGTACCAAGAATATATTATGCATCAATAGATAGAGCATTTGAATCATTGATTAAAGCAGAAAACGAATTGGAAATAAATGGAGAAACTGAAATAGTTAATTCTGGAAATCTAGAAGGAAATAACATATCAGTAAGTACAACTGGAAATTTTATAAACAAAGCTGGAACTATAAGATCAAATAAGAATATTAAAATTAAATCAAAAAACATAGTAAATAGTTCAATAACTAATAGATATGGAAATAATAATATAACAGAAGAATTTGTTGGAGAAGGTATAATACAATCAGACAACGGTAATATAACTTTAGAATCAGATAATAATATAATAAACATAGGTTCAACAATAGATTCAAAAACTGGAGAATTAAAACTTATAGCAGGAGATGGTATATCAATAACTACACAACAATTACATAATAAAGTAGATCAAGGTGAAATATATAAAAGAGAAACATTAACAAATATATCAAGTAATGTATTTACAAAAGATTTAGTAATTAAATCAAAAAAAGATACAAGTATAATAGGTTCAAATATAAATGTATCAAATAATGCAAATATAGAATCAAAAACTCTAACAATTTCTTCTGCAGAAAACTTAACTTATGAACATACAAAAAAAGAAGAATATTCATTTTGGAAAGGAAGTAAAACAACTACAACAGATACAACAATAGTAACAAATCTTAAGTCAAACCTAAACATAGGAAACAACTTGACAATAAATACAGAACAAGATACAAACATAATAGGATCTAATCTTAATGTAACTAATGATATAGACATAACAGCAATAGATGGAGATATTAATATAATAAATGTAAAGGATGTAATAGATACGGTAACTACAGTTGAAGAAACAAAAGGAGCTCTATCTTGCATCTTAAGTGGGGCAGTAGCTATTGCAACAAAACAATTAACAGGAAGTTATTTAGGATCTGCAGCAGCTGTTAAAATATTAAATAAAATAACAAAAGAACCAGTTAATTTAGAAAAGGCATATGTTAATGAAACAGTAGTTTCATCAAATATAAATTCAAATAATTTTAATATTAAATCAAAAAAAGATACAAATATAATAGGTTCAAATATAAATGTAACAAATAATGCAAATATAGAAGCAACAAATTTACTAGTATCATCCGTAGAGAATAAAAAATATAAATTTTCAAAAGAAATAACAAATGAAACAAAATATGATAAAAGTGTATCATGGAAATCTGGTTATAATGTTAGTAAAACAAAAATAACAAAAACAACTACAACAGACACAGCAATAATAACAAATACTAAATCAAACCTAAACATAGGAAACAACTTGACAATAAATACAGAACAAGATACAAGCATAATAGGTTCTAATATTAATGTTAAAAAAGATATAAACATAAATACAAAAGATGGAGATGTTAATATAATGGGAGTTAAAGATAGAATAGATGAAACTATATCTGTTTCAAAAGAAGATACAAGTTTATTTATGAATATATCATGGAAAGGTATTGACATAGGTACTAGAACTACAACAGAAAACGATACAACAAAATATCATAATGAATCTATAGTATCATCAGATATAGTAAGTGGAGGTAATATAAAAGTACTTGCAAAAAACAAAAATATAAGTATAATAGGATCAAACATAGTAACAACAACAAAAGGAAATATAGAGTTGGATGCAATGAATGATATAAACATATTATCAATAGAAGAATTAAATACTGTAGATAGAAATATAGATACTACTGTATTAACAAATACATTACACA
>CALXRO010000065.1 GCA_944390875.1 uncultured Rickettsiales bacterium | reverse complement strand
GAAAAATTATTTTTTAGTTTATCAAATAAACTTTTTTCTGTACCACCTTGAAATACTTTACTTATAAAAACACCATTAGGTTTTAAAATAGTCAAAGAAAAATCTAATGCTTGTTCAACTAAATTTAGTGTCCTTATATGATCTGTTTTTTTATCGCCTGTTGTATTTGCGGCCATATCACTCATAACTACATCAAATTTAGAAAAATTTGACTCTTTTTTTATAATATATGTAGCATTATCAGTTAAAAAATCTTGTTTAATAAACTTAACTCCAGGTATCAAATCCATATCAAGAATATCTACTGCAATAACATTATTTTTGCCTACTTTTTCAACTACAACTTGACTCCAACCACCTGGAGCGGAGCCAAGATCCAATACTTTCAAACCTTTTTTAAATATTTTAAACTTATCATCTATCTCTAAAATTTTGAATGCTGCACGACAACGGTAACCATTATCTTTTGCTAAAATTACATAAGGATCATTTAATTGACGTTGAAGCCATTTCGTTGACGATATTTTTCTATTTTTAGCTGTTTTTACTTTTTCTGTTTTTGTTCTCTTAATTAATAATTTTTTCATAAATTATTAATTATATTTTACTTTTATTGAATTATCATAACTTGAAACGATTTCTGCTGTTTTTGTTTCAACTATTTTTTTATAAAAATCACTGAAAGTATTAGCTTCTTCTTTTTCATTCAAAGTTATAACATCTTTAGAATTATGTACAAAAAAAATTAAACAAGTTCCTTTATCATTACCAACACATATAGGTTCAGTTATATTTCCATTGTTAGTTTTCCTTAATACTGTGGAAATTTTTTCAGTAAAATCTGATTCATTTGACCAACCTATATATCCATTATCTTCCACAGTTTTTGAACTTGAGTTGTTTTTAGAAGCGTTAGCAAAAGATGTCTTGCCGTGATTTATATCATCTAAAATGCTATTGATCCTTTTTCTTACTTCGTTTTTTTGTTGAGTATTCGAATAATTTAAAACTATCTCAGATAATTCATATGCTTTTTCTGTTTTTGCTTTTCCTTCAAGTTTCATTTTTTCTACTATTGTTTCTCTTCTTATATTTACATTTTTTATAATAAGTTCACCGCTGTACCTCTCCCAAATTATTACCATTTTCATGTATTCGTCAAGAAAACTTTCATCTATGTTATTTTTTTTACAAAATTCTGATTTGCTTTGATTGGTTTTAAATTTTGCTGAAAATATTGACCAATTTTCTTTTTTTTCTTTTCTAGTTAATCCTACGCCAGTTTTTCTTGCAATTTCATAATGATTTATAAGATCAACATATTCCTTTAAAGCTTTCTTGCGATCATTATTCTTTGTGATTTTCATGAACATAACTACGTCTCTCTCTGTAATAGCTTTTTCATTAACATAAGCAAGAATTTTAAAATTGCTAGCTATACAATTTATACTAGACAATATAAATAAAGTATATATAAAAACAATAAATTGCAAAAATTTAAAATTACTTCTTATCATTGTTGCTAAAATTTTTATTATAATAATTAATACCTATCAATAGATCTATAGCCTTTGATAATTGATAATCACTTACATTTTTTACTAAATCTTTCTTTTCTTGATTCTCTTTTATTGCTTTAGCTACCACATCTTCTTTACCTTTTTCCAAATGACCAACTAAATCCTTTTCTCTTCTTATTTCATATTTATTCTCACTAAAATCAACAACAGCTTCAGGAACATTTATATCTGGTTCTATACCATCAGCTTGTATTGACCTTCCAAGAGGGGTATAATACCTGGCTATGGTCATTTTCATAGCTCCACCATTAGGTAAAGGATAAACTGTTTGTACAGAAGCTTTACCAAAAGTTTTTGTACCCATTATAATAGCTTTTTTGTGATCTTGTAGAGCACCAGCAACTATTTCTGATGCTGATGCAGAGCCTTCATTAACTAATACAATAACAGGTATATTATCTATTAAAACCTTTTTAGCTTCTGATTTATATGTTTCTAAAAGTTCATCATCTCTACCTTTAATTGACACTACTGTTTTGCCATTCTCTAAAAATAGACTACCAATTTTAACAGCTTGATCTAATAATCCGCCTGGATCATTTCTTAAATCAAGAATAAAACCACCTAACTTATCTTCACCTATAGTTTTTCTCAATTTATTGAAAGTTTCAACAACATCTTCATATGTTGACTCTATAAAATTTGAAATTTTTATATATATTATATTTTTATTTTCTATTCTACCTTTAACAGCTTCTACTTTTATTATCTCTCTTTTTATACTAAATTCCAATGGTTCACTTTCGCCCTTACGAAGAATAACTAAATCAACTTTTGTTCCGGGTTTTCCACGCATTTTTTCAACAGCTTTTTCTAAACTCATATCATATGTTAGCTCCCCATCTATTTTTGATATATAATCGCCAGATTTTATGCCGATTTTAGCAGCCGGAGTATCGTCTATAGGAGAAATTACCTTTATAAAATTTGAATCTTTTGTTACAACTATTCCCAAACCTCCAAATTCACCTTTTGTACTTACCAACATCTCTTTATATTCTTTCTCATTCAAATACGAAGAATGTGGGTCTAATGATGATAACAAACCATTTAAAGCACTCTCATAGAGTTTTTTATCTTCTACTTCTTCTACATATTCATATCTTACTTTGTCTAACACAAAATCAAATAACTCTTTATTTTTTGTTGAAATAATCTGATTGTTTTTTCTTATTTTTGTACCAGAAAGAGATTTTAAACTCTCATCAGCTATTAACTTTGCATTTATATTTGAATTTTTTCTTATATTAACTAATAACCCAATATTTTTTTGTTTCTCAACAAAAAGTAGTGCTACTATAACTACCAGGCAAGCCATTAATATTTTATTTATATGATCTTTTTTCATAATAATACCTTAAATTGAGTAAATATTTATTTCATTTATATATTATACTCTAAAAGCCATGTATTTATTGGTTTTCTTGGACCACATGGACCATTACCGTTATCTACACAAGGACTCTTGACGTCAACAATCTTTGTTGATGTGCATGAACTAACCATTGCTATTAATAAAATATAAAAAACGTATCGATAAAAATTCATAAAATAAAACAAATATACAACTTATATGTATTGAGTATATAATATTTGTGTTAATTTTCAAGTATGATACCTTAAAGAATTATAACAAAATACAATATCATTAAAAATTAAAAATAATTTTAATAAAATTTCACTTAAAACAATCATTTAAGTGTATGAGTTTAAGTTTATAGAATATAAATAATAAAATTCTACATATTGCTTAATTAAAAAATTCTATTATTTTAAAAGATAATATCTCATTAAGGAGGAAAAATGATAAGTATATTTGATATATTTAAGGTTTGCATAGGACCTTCAAGTTCACATACAGTTGGACCAATGAAAGCTTCGTTACTTTTTATTAACAAAAATAAAGAGCTAAAAAAAATAAATGAAATAAATAGAATAAAAATTGATTTATATGGTTCTTTAGCGTTAACAAAAAGTGGACACGGCACTGATATAGCAATACAGCTTGGTTTAAGTGGTTTTGAACCTGAAACTATAAATCCAAACAAAATTGAAGATATTATTCGTAATATAAAAACATCCGGAAAAATCAAATTAATAAATGGCAAAAATATATCTTTTAGTCCTAATAAGGATATAGTTATGCATAAAGACAAAGAATTACCATATCATCCTAATGGAATGATAATAACATCATATAATTCAAAGAATAAAATTATATACAGTGAAGAGTATTATTCAGTTGGCGGTGGTTTTGTTGAAGTTAAAAGTGAGTTAGACTCAAAAAATAAAAATTCTGTTAAAAATATAAGATTTCCAAATAAATTTAATAATTGGAATGATTTGTCAGATTTATGTAAAAGGAAAAATAAAGAAATATGGGAAATTGTATTAGAAAATGAATTAGTTTTAAGAAAAAAAAGAGATATAGACAGAAAAATTGCTAAAATATATAGTGTAATGGTTGGTTGCATAAAAAATGGGCTTAAAAGAAAAGGGGAATTACATGGTGGTTTAAATCTTAAGAGAAGAGCGCCTAAGTTAGTAAAAAGTATAAAAGCAAATAAAAATAACGATTTTAGTGTTATCGATTTCTTATTGTTTTCAGGTATGTCTGCTTCAGAAGAAAATGCAAGTTATGGAAGAATAATAAGTGCTCCTACTAATGGCGCAGCTGGAATTATGCCAGCAGTTGTATATTTTTACAGAAAATTTTGTGATTCAAATTTTGAAGATTTTAAAAAATTTATATTAACAGCAGGAGCTGTTGGTATATTATGTAAAATAAATGCTTCAATATCTGGAGCAGAAGGAGGTTGTCAAGCTGAAGTTGGCTCAGCAACAGCTATGGCTGCCGCAGGATTATGTGCGGCTCTTGGAGGAACAATAAAACAATGCGAAAATGCAGCTATAATAGGAATGACACATAATCTTGGATTAACTTGTGATCCAGTAAATGGTCTTGTCCAAGTGCCATGTATAGAAAGAAATCCTATAAACGCTATAAAAGCTGTTGCTGCTTGCAGATTGGCATTGCTTGAAAAAGAAAGTAATTATCTTAAATTTGATCAAGTTTTAAAGAGTATGAAGGAAGTTGGTGACGACATGTTAAGTATTTATAAAGAAACTGCTTTGGGTGGTCTGGCTAAAAATGCAATAAAAATTAAAACTTGTAATAAATGCTGTGCAAGCTGTAAATAACTTATATATTATAATCTTTACTTAATTTTTCTATGTCTGAAAAATACATCTTAATATATTTAATTTTTTCTTTTTTTTCGTTTTCAATAAAAATTTTTTCAAAAAAGTATAGAAGTATATTTATACCATTTTTAAAGTCATTAATATCATAATAATTATTTAAAAAACATTTTGGTATTATAAATAATTTATTGCTATATTTATCTCCAACCTTTTTTGAGACACAATTACCTGTTTTTGGAGAAATATAATAAGTTTCATTAACATTGCTGACAGAACATACTTTAGTATCTAAATTAAAACCAAAAAAAATAACTATTTCTTTTAGAAAATTTATACACTTTAAAAGTATAATATCTAAGTTACCTTTATAATCTAATTCAGTTAATATTTTATAAAAATCATCGTAAATTTTGCAACAAACACCTTTTTCTAATAACAAATTAAATAAAATAAATGAACTTAAATTCATCATTGATAGAAAAAATTTATTTTTATAAATGTATTCCCAGTGACTTTTTATATGTTTTAACTCTAAATTTCTGTAGTTAAATTGACCAACATTATCACATTCAAATTCAATTTCATCATAAATTAAATATGTATTTTTTTTATCTTTTTTAAGAAAAGTTTGTATAATGCCATTATTTTTACTAAATATTATTACCTTATAGCATTTTTCGTTATATTTGTTTATATATATAATAATACCATTATCAGATATCTTTGCCACTTTTATTGTTTAAAATACTTTAAACTTATTCTTAAATACTGAAAACCTGTTATTATAGATAATATAGCGGCTATATTTAGTAGAAATACACTTATATTTTCTATAAAACCATCAAAAAAAATTCTCAAAAATGGTTCAAATTCAAAGTAATCCATAATTGTTTCATATGTATATGTAGAATCTTTACTTGCTAATAACAAACCTGTTATAGCGAACATTTGGAATGCGGTTTTATATTTTGCTAACTTGGTTACTGGCATTCCAACGTTTAATGAACCTAAAAATTCTCTTAATCCAGAAACTAGAATCTCTCTAGACATTATTATCAACGATGGTATTAGAATAAATATATTATCATTACAACTTATTATCATTACTAAAGCTACTATAACTATCAACTTATCGGCTATAGGATCAAAACATTGTCCAAATTTAGATTGGACCTTATACAATCTAGCTAAATAACCATCAAAAAAATCTGTTATACTTGCCAACATAAACCAAAATGCAACTATTAAATTAGTTATTTTCCATGGTACATAAAAAGACAATATTAAAACCGGTATTAAAACTATTCTGGCAACTGTCAAAATATTTGGTATCTTAGCTTTATCCATATTTTATAAATTTTAATATACACATTAAATACTAAAACCATCTAAACAAAAAACAATTCTGTCATTAAATAATTAGAAAGTAATATAAATATTGATGCACTAACTATAGCGTTTGTCGTAGCTTTGCCAACTCCTTCCGCACCACCTTCTGAGTTGTAACCATAGTAACATCCACATATAGCTATTATAAAACCAAACACTATTGATTTTATTAATCCTGAATAAACATCTTCAATTTTTAAAAAATTGATAGTATTGTTTAAATAAGTTGTCATATCAAATTTTAAACTTACTACACTTGCAACAGTTCCGCCAAAAATACCTATAATATCAGCAATTAAGACTAGAAAAGGCATTGAAATTGTTGAAGCAAGGATTCTTGGTAAAATTAAATATTTGTAGGGTGATGTTGAAAGTGTATAAAGTGCGTCTATTTGATCGGAAACTCGCATTGTGCCTATTTGAGCTGCTATAGATGTGCTTATTCTTCCAGCAACCATAAGTCCTACTAATATTGGCGCCAATTCTCTTGTTATTGCTAAAACAACTATTGTAGGAACAGTACTTTCTGCGCCAAAACGGTTACAACCAGCATACGTTTGTAATGCCATAACGCCTCCAGTAAATATTGCTGTCATAGCAACGACTGGTAAAGAACAAAAACCTATCTCAAAAAACTGTCTAATTATATTATTAAAATACCACTTTTTACTAAAAATAGAACTTATAGATTTATATGTAAAATATATGAATTTACCTACTGATTCAAACATATCGTAAAAAATATCTATTACTTTTGTGCCTGTATTTCTTATAAAATTCATAGTTGTTATTTTGTACTCACTAGAATAGTATTATATTACTATAATAAAATCAACTTCTTTATATGTATATATTCTAATTTTTTATTAGTTTTCTAGCTAAATCTAATGCTTCATCAATTGCAATTTTACCAGAAATCATATTCGATATCTCTTTTAATTTAGAGTCATAATCAAGTTTTTTAATTATAGTATACGTTTTTTCATTTCTGACTTCTTTACTTATCTTATAATGATTTTTACCTTTTGCAGCAACTTGAGCTAAATGGGTAACTACAAAAACTTGAAAATTTTCGCCAAGTTTCCTTAGTCTATCTCCTATTGCATCAGCTACTGCTCCACTTACACCAGTATCTATTTCATCAAAAATCAAAGTAGAAGCTGACTTTATTTTAGATAAAACAACCTTTAGAGCTAGCATAAATCTAGATAACTCACCACCAGATGCAACTTTTGATAAATCATCTGGCTCTGTACCAGGATTTATAGAGACAACAAATTTAATTCCATCAATTCCATTTTTATTCCAAGCTTTTTCTGTAAGTTCTGTAAAATCTACTCTGAAAATAGTATTCTCCATTTTTAATGGGGTCAATTCAATCAATAAATCATCTTCTAGTTTTTTAGCAGCTATTTTTCTTTGTTCTCTTAGTTTTTTTGATTCTGTCAAATATTCATTCTTCAATTGCTCATATCCCATTTCTAAATTACCAATTTCTATATTTGCATTTTTTAGATTATTAAGTTTTTTTTCCAATTCTGATTTATAATTTTCAAAGTCATCGCTGCTTATATTTAATTTTCTTGATAGTGATCTTATTGCAAATAATCTTTCCTCTACATCATTGAGAGAATATTCGTCAAAATCAAGAGAATTCTGAATATTATATATAATATCCATAGCTTCGTTAAATTCTATCAAAGATTTTTCCAAATAATCAACAATAGATTCAAAAACATTTTTATTATTTTCAATCAGATTTTCTCCCAATTGCATGTTTCTTGAAAATATGTTTTGAGTATTGCCAATTAACTTTATTACTGAATTTTGCCCATCAAGTAATTCTTTAGCATTATTAATAACTCCTATAACTTTTTCTTTATTCATCATAATTATTCTTTTAGAATTTAACTCTTCTTCCTCGCCATTTGAAACATTAAGCCTTTTTAATTCGCCTACTATATGTTCAAGATAGTCTATTTCATTATCTCTTGATATTTTTTCATCTTTTAATTTCACAAGTTTATCATTTATTTCAGACATTTTTTTATAAATATCAGAAACTATTTTTTTCTGCTCGGTTAAATTTCCAAATTGATCCAATATACCCATATGAGAAGTTGAATTAAGTAAATTATTTTGATCATGCTGTCCATGTATTTCAACTAGTTCTTTGCCGATTAAATTTAAAAAATTTTGGCTAACAGTAATATCGTTTATAAAAGATTTACTTTTGCCATCTTGTGTTAAAATTCTTCTTAAAATAAGTTCATTTTCACATTCTATGCCAATTTCACTTAATAAAAATTTACAGTTTTGATTTTTACTTATATCAAAACTTGCAGTAACAATTCCTTGTTTTTCTCCATTTCTTAATAATCTTGAACTTGATCTCGTTCCAATTGCTAGAGATAAAGCGTCTAATAATATAGATTTACCAGATCCAGTTTCTCCTGTTAATACACATAAGCCATCATCAAAATCTATATCAGCTTCGTCTATTAAAACTATGTTTTTTATGGATAAATTTTTTAGCAAATTATCGTTTAAGTAATAAATAAGCTATATTATAGAGTTTTTTATAATTAAATCAATATTAATATATATAGCAAAATATTAAAGAAAACTTATTGAAATAATCTAATAGGCAAATATATTAGTTTACATTAAAAAAATAATATAGTTTCAATTATGAAAATTAACAAAATAAGCCTGTCTTTCTTACTTGCTTTTATACTTTTAAATAAGATCAATGTTTTTGCGATAAATAGTTCAAATAGAAGAAAAACAAATACAAAAACAAAACATATAAAATTTACAAAAGATGAAAATAGAGAATTGCTTAATCTTATTGAAAAATATGGGATAAGCAATTGGAAAAAAATTGCAAAAGAGATGTCAACAAATAGAACTGCAAAATCTTGCAGAGAAAGATATATTTTATATCTTGCGCCTGGAGTTAATAATGACCCTTGGTCTAGTGAAGAAGACGCTTTATTGCTAAAAAAACATGCAGAATACGGAAATAAATGGTATGAAATAGCAAAATTTTTTAAAGGTAGAACATATAATTCAGTAAAAAATAGATTTAATTTATTAAAACGAAAAAACAGGAAAAGCATTGTAAATAATTTAATAGTTAATGAATTTGTGATAAATAAAGAGATAAAAGACAATCAAGTTTTAAATAAAACACAAAATAAGCCTACATCACCTATTTTAAATTCAGATAATTCAAAAAATATAGAACAAACAAACTCTGACAATCTTTTCCAAGATTTTTCATTTTTTGATATTTATGATGATTATTTTGATAATTTCTAAAAATGATTAAATGATAACCTTTACTTTTTATCTAGAAAAATTAAAATAAGGATGTTTATAGTTTTTATTATAAAATGCTCAAAGATATAAAAAAAATTTTTAGTTGTATTGGCGAATATAAAAAATATGCAATGATAACACCTTTTTTAATAGTATGTAGCGTAGTAACAGAGGTTTCATTACCATATTTAATGGCAAAAGTTATAGATAACGGAATTAATCTAGGGTTTGGTTCAAAATATGTAATAAAAATCGGAACAATAATGCTTGTATTAGTACTATTCTCACTAATTTGTGAAGTATTAGCTGCAAAATTTGCAGCAATAGCAAGTTCCGGTTTTGAAAAAAATCTTAGAAAAAAGATTTTTATTACTGTAGAAAACTTTTCGCAAGCAAACATTGACAAATTTATGACATCAACATTAATAACAAGAATGACCACGGATATAACAAGTATAAAAGATGCTTTTTTGGGATTATTAAGAGGTTCAATAAGAGCACCTTTAATACTAACTGGCGCTTTAATCATGTCTGTTCTTACAGAACCAAAGTTGTCATTCATATTCTTTTTTTCCATGCCGGCACTTTTACTTATAAGATTTTTAATTATGAGAGTTGCACATCCAAAATTTATGGCATTACTAAAGTGTTATGATGGATTAAATTTAGATACACAAGAAGATATGACAAATATTAGAACAATAAAAGCATTTGTTAAAGAAAAAGATTCTATTGAACAGTTTAACAACAACGTAGCAGAAACAAGAAAAATGCAAATATCAGCCGAAAAACTAATGATGCTAAATATGCCAGCAATGCAGTCTATAATGTATATTGGTATGATATTAATATTATGGTTTGGTGGTTTAATGGTTGTTAATAAAGAAATGTCTGTTGGAGAATTGTCTAGTTTTATAACATATTCAACTCAAGCTGTAGGTGCTTTAATGATGGTATCTGTTATATTTATGATGTTTATAAGATCGCGTGCATCTTTGGATAGGATATCAGAAGTATTAAATGAAGAAATAGATATAAAAGACAGTAAGCTTGAAAATATTGACTTCAATGATGGTTCTATTGAGTTTAAAGATGTATGTTTCAGCTATAAAGGTTCAGAAAATACATTAGAAAAAATAAATCTTGAAATTAAATCAGGTGAAACTATTGGTATAATAGGAGGAACAGGTTCTGGTAAAAGTACTTTAGCTAAACTTATGGTTCGTTTTTATGATATTACAGATGGCCAACTTATAATAGGTGGAAATAATATAAAAAATTATAAACTAGATATACTGAGAAAAAATGTTAACTATGTTCCACAAAAAAGTTTGCTTTTTTCAGGTACAATAAAATCTAATCTCCTATGGGGTAACGAGAATGCAACAGAAGAAGATATGGAAAAGGCTTGTAAAATAGCAGAAGCTTATGGTTTTATAATGTCTTTTCCGGACAAATATGATTCTATTATTGGACAATCTGGTGTAAATGTTTCTGGCGGACAAAGACAACGCTTATGTATAGCAAGAGCAATATTAAGAGAACCTAAAATACTTATTTTTGATGATTCCTTAAGTGCGATTGATACTGTCACAGAAAACAAAATAAAAAAGTCGCTTACCGAAACTTTATCAAATACAACAAAAATAATAATAACACAGAAAATTTCATCTATAATTAATGCAGATAAAATAATAGTTCTTGATTCTGGTAAAATAAGCGGGATTGGAACACATGGCGAGCTTGTTAATAACAATGCTATATATAAGGAAATTTATGAATTACAATTAAACACTATAGGTTATAAAAATGTCTGATAAAAATAATAAAGTAAACATAAGTAATTTTTTTAAAATTGTTAGTTATGTTAAAAATTATAAATTTGTATTTTCAATTGCTGTTATATGTATGGTCATATCATCTTTATCAATGACAGTTTCAACTATTCTAATAAAAAATGTGATAGATGATTATATTGTACCAATGACAACTGATAATAATTCTGAATTATTTAATGGTTTTAAACTTATAATACTAAAACTCTCTTTAATTTTTCTATTTGCAGTTGTGGCAAAATACATGTACTCTATAATAATGGCTATTATAGAATCAAAATTATTAGAAGATATTAGAAATAAACTTTTCAATAAAATGATAAAATTGCCAATATCGTTTTTTGATGGTAGTACAAAAGGTGATATAATGAGTTTATACACAAATGATATAGATACCATAAGATTTACTTTAAGTATGAGTTTATCAGCAATAATCTGTTGTTCCATTAATATTATTGGGATTATTTCTGCTATGTTTTATTATAATTTTAAATTGACAATGCTTGTTTTTTGTATATTTTGTCTAATGATTTTAATATCTAGATTTATTAGTATAGTAAGCAGAAAGTTATTTGAAAAACAGCAAAATAAAATTGGTGCAATTAATGGTTTCATAGAAGAGGCAGTAAATGGTCAAAACGTAATAAAAGTATTTTGCCATGAAAAACAAACTTTAAATGATTTTAATACTTATAATGAAGATTTATATAATGTATCATGCAAAGGAAATACTTATTCAAATATGTTAATGCCTCTTTTAGTAAACTCTGGAAACATTGGATATACACTAGTTCTTATTTTTGGTTCTTTTTTTGTTATGAGTGGTAATATGTCATTAGGTGTTATTTTGGCTTTATTAAAGTATACAAAAGCTTTTGTAAATCCAATCAGTGAACTTTCAGAACAAATACCAGTAATATTAAAAGCTATTGCAGGAGTAGAAAGAATATCTAATATATTAAAGATGGATTATGAAATAGATGATGGTCAAATTACAATATTTGATAAAAAAATACATACAGATGAAAAGGATATTGATTTTAATGGTAATCTAAAATTTGAAAATGTATGTTTTAAATATAAAAAAGGCAGTGGCAACTTAAAAAACATAAATTTTGATATAGAACGTGGTCAAAAAATAGCTTTTGTTGGTTCAACTGGTGTAGGTAAAACAACAGTTACAAATCTTGTAATGAGATTTTATGATGTTGATTCTGGTAAAATTACAATTGATGGCGTTAATATAAATGATATTAAAAAGAAAGATTTAAGAAATTTAATATCAATAGTTTTGCAAGATGTTCATATGTTTAATGGAAGTATAATTGATAATATTAGATATGGTAAATCAGATGCGAAAGATGAAGAAATTATTAAAATTGCACAAATGGCAAAGATTGATTCTTTTGTAAAACATTTAAAAAATGGATATGATACAAATTTAAAATCTGATGCTGACAATTTATCACAAGGTGAAAAGCAGTTATTAGCTATAGCAAGAGCTATTGTAGCTGATAGACCAATATTGATTTTCGATGAAGCTACATCATCAGTTGATACGAGAACTGAAAAGATTATAAATGATGTACTTGAAAATTTATTTAAAGATAAAACAGTTTTTGTAATAGCACATAGGCTTTCTACTATAAAAAATGCCGACAAGATAGTTGTTCTTGAGAATGGTGAAATAATTGAATATGGTAATCATGAAGAATTACTAAAAAATAAAGGTAGGTATTATCAATTGTGTAATGGATTGGTGGAATTTGAATAATTTTTATGTATATCAAATTATAATAATAACTTAATAAATATTAAATATTTTAATCAATATATTGAATATTAATTTATATTGTGTAAGTGTTTTTATCAAAAAATTGAGGAATAATATGGGTAAAATAAAAAATTTTTTTAAAAAAGTGTTTAAAAAAAGTTAAAAGCACTAAGAAGTCAAGTAAAAAAACAGAAAAACAAACAAATAAGTATAAAACAAATCAGATAAAGATAATAAATCAATTAAAAAACCAGTAGATATATCGGAAGAAAAGGCAAATAAACTAATTGAAGAATTTGAAAAAGAAGAATTAAAAAATATGTCAGAAGAAGATTTAGATAAAATGATTCAAGAAATGGAAAGAGAAATAGAAAATGACGAAAATATAAACTTATCGAACTTTTCAGGAATGTCAAAAAAGATAAAAAAGTACAAAAAGAATATAATAAAACTATTAATAAAGTGAATGAAATATCAAATATTTTAGCAAGACCTATTGATGGTATTCAAAATATAAATGATGAAGAATTAGAAAGAGAGTATAATAAATTACTAAAAACAGATAATGAAGGAATAACACATATAGAAAAAGAAAAACGTAGAAAAGAAAGTTCATTAAGCCAAAAAGGAAGGGGAGGATTAAGCTTTTAATTTAATCATTTAATTAACTTATGTGTATTATTTTTTTATGTAAGTCTGGTGTTTGATGGATTATTTTTATTAAACTATCAAACTTTAAAAAATTTTTCATATTAGTTGTTAAGTTCTAGCTTTTTATTTTTTATTTTATACGATAATATTGTTGGTCAACTGTATTTTGAGGCGGTACCAACTTTACATTTATTAATTTATTAATAATTTCTCAGAAGGTTATTTATGACAATTACTAAAGAAAAAAAAAGCCAATTAATAAGTGGCTTTGCCACAGATGAAAATGATACGGGTTCTGTAGAAGTTCAGTGTGCAATAATGACTGAAAGAATCAAAAATTTGACGGAGCATCTAAAAATACATCAAAAAGATTTCTCATCAAGAAATGGATTAATGGTTTTGGTTGCAAGAAGGAAAAGGCTTTTAAAATATTTAAGTAAAAAATCACCAGAAAGATATACCAAACTTATAGAATCTTTAGGATTAAAAGGAAATAATAAAAATAATTAGGATTTTAGATGTTTAATATAGTTAAAAAAGAAATTAAATGGGGCGATAAAACCTTAAGTTTAGAGACAGGCAAAATCGGTAGGCAAGCTAGCAGTGTTATAGCTAAAATGGGTAATACAATTGTTATGGCAAATGTTACAACAGCAAATAAAGAAACAACAGGAATAGATTTTGTACCTTTGACAATATCTTATGTTGAAAAGTTTTATGCGGCTGGTCAAATACCACCTGGATTTGTTAAAAGAGAAACAAAGCCTAGTGATCATGAAGTATTAATATCAAGATTAATAGATAGACCAATAAGACCTTTGTTTCCAGAAAACTATAGATATGAAACTAATGTTTTTTGTACTTTATTATCGCATGATGAAAATATTCCTGCTGAGGTTGTTGCTAGCATAGCAGCTTCTGCGGCTTTAACAATATCAAAAGCAATTTTTGAAGGACCAACAGCTTCTGTAAAAGTAGGTTATAGAGATGGTGAATTTATTTTGAATCCTATACATCCATTTGCAAATGCTGGAAAATTAGAATTAGTAGTTGCTGGTACCGATGATTCAATATTAATGGTTGAATCAGAAGTTAAAGAACTTTCGGAAGAAGAAATGTTAAATGCTGTCCAATTTGCGCATGATTCTTTAAAGCCAGTTATTACAATGATAAAAGAATTTGCTTCAGAATGTAATGTCGAAAAACTTACAATAACAGAAGAAGACGATAGTGAATTAATAAAAAATATAAATGATTTTATAAGAGAAGATGTTGTTAAAGCTTATGAAATAATTGAAAAACAAACAAGAGTAAATACATTAGAAGAGATAAAAAATAAACTTTTTGAAAAATTTATTACTGAAGATAGTGATGAAGTATATCAAAATAAAGTTGATTTTATATTCAAAGAAATTGAAAAAGATATAGTTAGAGGAAAACTACTTAATACAGGTAAAAGAATAGATGGAAGAGAAAAAGATCAAATTAGGCCAATTACAGCAGAAGTTGATATATTACCATTAGAAACTGTTCATGGTTCGTCATTGTTTACAAGAGGTGAAACACAATCTTTAAGTGTTGTAACACTTGGCTCAAATTATGATGAACAAATAGTTGACTGTGTTGGAAAAGAAATTTTTAGAGAAACATTTATGTTACATTATAATTTTCCTCCATATGCAGTTGGTGAATGTGGAAGATTAGGTGCACCAGGTAGAAGAGAAATTGGTCATGGAAAATTAGCGTGGAGAGCTCTAAATAATATAAAAGCTAACAAAGATAAGTTTCCTTACGCTGTACGTTTAGTTTCTGAGATAACTGAATCAAATGGTTCATCATCAATGGCTACAGTATGTGCTGGTTCAATGGCACTCATGGCTGCAGGTGTTCCAATGAAATCTCCTGTCGCAGGTATAGCAATGGGCCTTGTAAAAGAAGGAGATAATTTCATAGTTTTAAGTGATATAATGGGTGATGAAGACCATTTGGGCGATATGGATTTTAAAGTTGCTGGAACTAGAGATGCTATAACAGCTTTACAAATGGACATTAAATGTAAAGGAGTAAGCCGAGAAATAATGAAAGTTGCGTTAGAACAAGCAAGAGTTGGCCGTCTACATATTCTTGATGAAATGGCGAAAGCTATAACAGAATCAAGAAATACTGTTGCACCATCAGCTCCTAAATTAAAGTCTATCAAAGTTCCAGTTGACAAAATTAAGGACGTTATAGGTAGTCAGGGAAAAAATATTAAAAATATTACAGAAACTACAAAAACTACTATTGATATAGAAGAAGATGGTAGCATAAGAGTTCTGGGAAATTCTTTTGATAATATTGATAAAGCTATAGATATGATAGAATCTATAACTTTTGAACCAGAAGTTGGTAGAATATACACTGGAAAGGTTGTCAAAATAATTGATGTTGGAGCTTTTGTACAATTACCTGGCGGTATCGATGGTTTTGTTCATATAAGTGAACTTGCTGATTATAGAATTGACTTTGTTGACGATGTTCTTACAGAAGGTAAAAGCATAAAAGTCAAAGTGATAGGTTTTGATAAAAAAGGAAAACCAAAACTCAGTTATAGGGAAGTAGATCAAAAAACTGGTATCGATTTAGGTAAAAAATAATTTGCTTTGCTTAAATAAATAAAAACCAAAATAAGAAAAATAATTAATAATTATTTTTCTTTTTCATTAATAATTATATTTTTCACTATTTTGTAATACAGTATTAAAATAAAAATTTACAATAATATTAGTATAATAAAACATACAAACATAACACGTTTTAACTAAAACAGCTTTTTAAATTTTCTATAAGTTTTTTTATATCTTTTGGTAAGTCTGTTTCAAATAACATTTGTTTATTTGTTATTGGATGTATAAAAGATATTGCTTTTGAATGTAGAGCTTGTCTTGTGAAAGATTCAATATATTCCTTATTTTTATAATTTTCTATCTTAAAATATTGGCTACTAATTTTTCTAGTATTTCCTCCGTATAATTTATCACCTATAACAGGATGTTTCTTACTTGAGAAATGTACTCTTATTTGATGAGTTCTACCAGTATCCAACTCACATTCAACAAGACTTGCAATGTTTAAATATTTTTCTAAAGTTCTATAGTTAGTCTTAGAGTACCTGCCTGAATTACCCAAAACCATTTTCAATCTGTTTGTTTTATTTCTTGATATAAATCCTTCTATAAAACCATTACTTGGTATTACATTTCCCCATATAATAGCATTATATTTTCTTTTTAACATCCTATTTTCCAATTGTTCCTTTAATTTTTCATGTACATAGTTATTTTTGGCAATTACGAGTAATCCGGTTGTATCTTTATCTAATCTATGAACTATGCCAGGTCTGTCGTTGCCACCTATATCTGATAAATTTTTTCCATAAATTTCAATAAGAGCGTTAACTAATGTATATTCAGAATTTCCAGCACCTGGATGTGTTGATAAATCAGCTTGTTTATTTATTACCGATAAATATTCATCTTCGTAGATTATATCTAATTCTATTTTTTTAGCCTCTAAATCTTTATTTTTATGGTTGTTTAATTCAATTTCAAAAGTATCGTTCTGATTTATAATATAAGATGGATCATTAAAAATAATATTATTTTTCTTTAAAAAACCGTTCTTTATTTGGTTTTTTATGATATTTCTTGATATATTTGAATAATAATTTTTACTAATTTCTTCAAATAAGAATTTATCAACTCTTTTACCTGAACAGTTTGACTTAATAAAAATTGATGTCATATTATATATTAAGAATATTTGCTTCTATTGAATTATAGTCTAAATTTTCAATATTCAAACTATTTTCTATATCAAAATCACCAACTTTTGTTCGTATTAGCTCTGATACGTATCCTAAGGCTTTTAAAGCTTTTGCTATATCTACAGCAAGACTTCTAACATAACATCCGCGGCCACATTCTACAGAAAATTCTGTTGTATTGAAATTTTTAAAACCATAAAATTCCAATTTTTTTATTTCTACTTTTCTTGGTTTTAGTTCAAAATCAATATTATCTCTTGCAAGTTCGTAAGCCCTTCTACCATTTAGTTTTAATGCAGAATATTTTGGTGGTATTTGTTCTATATAACCAATAAATCTATGTAAGCAATTATTTATATCTTCTAAAGATGGTATAAAATCATTTTTTAGCTCAATTTTTCCTTCACTATCATAAGTATCTCTGAATTCACCAAAAGTTATACAAAATTTGTAGGTTTTTTTATGGTCCATCATTAATTCAACCTGTTTTGTGGCTTTATTTATAGCTATTGGTAATACTCCTGAAGCTAAAGGATCAAGGGTACCACCGTGTCCAACTTTTTTG